>NZ_JBEXPT010000053.1:0-41788 GCF_040612195.1 Streptomyces sp. NPDC006450
GTGGTCACGTCGCCGAGCGGGATGTCCTTGAAGAGGATCTCCATGTCGGCGGCGGCCGTCGGTGTGGAGCGCGTATCGCTCGCTGGTCCGTACGTTCGTCCGGCCGTCCGCGCCGGGCCCCGCGGGCCCCGGCGTGGGCTACCGGCTGCGGGTGGAGGCCGACGGGGTGGTCCTGGCGGACGTGGACCGGATGGTGGAAGACCTCACCGTGTCGGCCCGGGAGGGTGACGGGCTGGCGGACGTGCGGGTCCGGATGGGTGCCGGTGCCGGTGCCGGTGCCGGTGCGGGGGTCGGCGATGGCGCGGGTCCGGGAGACGGGGACGCGGATACGGGCTCCGGCCCGGGCGCGGGCTCCGTCGTGCGGGCCCGGGCGGCGATCGTGACCGTGTCCGGGGCGGACTTCCGCTACCGGTCCGACGTCGGCATCACCGGCCCGGTCCGCCGCCGTACGTGGACCTTGCGCCCGGCGGCGTGGGCCCTGACACTGCCGCTGCAACGCTGACGTGGACGGCCGGGTCCGCTGCGCGGCGCAGGAGGCGGAAGTGGCTTCGTACCGGCCCTGGCGGGGACGGCCCTACGGGGCGGGCGGGAACAGCCCGGCCCCCGGGCGGCTCGGCCCGATCGGCCCGATCGGCATGCTCGGGGCGGTCGCCGGACCGGTTCTCGGGATCTACCGGAACTTCGTGTGGTGAGCGGGGAGCCGGGGGCGGGGGCTGCACCGGAGTCCGGGCCGGACCGGGGGCCCGTGCCTGTGCCGACGGGGTTTCCGGGGGCGGGCCCGGTGCCGGAACCGGTGTCGGAGCCGGTGCCGGAGCCGGAGCCGGAGCTGGTGCTCGTGGCGGAGCACGAGCTGGTGCCGGCTCCTGTCTCGGAGCCTGTGGCGGAGGTGGTGCCGGAGCCCGTGCTCGGGCCGGAGTCCGTCGGGGCTGTGGTCGGGGCTGTCTGGGGGCCGCCCGGCGCGGCGGCGGTGCGGGACGCGCTCGGTGACTGGCGGCAGGACGCCGTGCTGATCTGCCTGCTGCCGGTGCTGTGCTGGCCCGCTGTGATCGGGGCGGTGGTCACCCGGCCGACGCCGTTGCGGGTGGTGCTCCTGGGGTTGCTGTGTCTGCCGGTGCTCGTCGCGCTCCGGGAGCTGTACGTGGCCCGGCGCGTGCGTGCCCTCCTGGGGGCCCCGGGGCTGCGCTGGACCGCGTACGAGGCGGAGGTGGTGCGCGGGCGCGGCCTGCCGCCGCTGCTCGTTCTGGGGGGCGGACTCCACGTGCTGACCCTGGGCCCGCTGGGCGGGCGGGTGCTGGCGCCGCGCGCGGGGCCGCGCAGCGACCCGGCGCTCGCGCAGTCGGCGCTCCCGCCGTCGCCCGCGGAGTCGGACGCCCCCGACCCGTCGGCGGAGCGGTTCGTGTGGCTGGCCGGGGAGCCGGGGCCGGGGGCCGTGGTGTGGGCGCCGCGCGCCCGCGAGCTGGGCCGGGCGCGCGGGCCGTGGCGGCGGGGCGCGCTCAGTCGGAGGCGGCCGCCTCGATGAGGTCGCAGACCGGGCCGGGGAGGGAGGCGAGGGAGGCGTGGCTCGCGTCGAGCTCGATGGTCTTGCGGGGGTCGATGCGGGCCGCCATGCGGCGCTCGTTGTCGGGGTGGATCATCCGGTCGGCGGTGGAGACCTGGTACCAGGACGGCTTCGTGCGCCAGGCCGGCGCGGTGACGGCGTCGCCGAAGGTGGAGGCGAGCGGGGCCTTCTGGGTGACGGCCATGACCAGGGCTTCCTCGGGGGTGAGGTCCTGGGCGAAGCTCTCGTGGAATTTGTCCTGCTTGACCCACGGGTAGCCGTCGGAGTCGGGCGCGATGTTCTCGAACGCCGCCGGCGGCTTCTCCTGGGTGATCGCGCCGGGGCTCTCGCCCGCGTCGGGCGCGAACGCGGCGACGTAGACCAGACCGGTGACATGGGGCAGGTCCCCGGCTTCGGTGATGACGGCTCCCCCGTACGAGTGGCCGACCAGGAGCACGGGCCCGTGGATCTGCCGGACCATCTTGCGGGTCCGCTCGGCGTCGTCGGCGAGGGAGGTCAGCGGGTTCTCGACGGCGTGCAGGTCGGTGTACCCGCGGCGGTGGAGCTCGCCGATGACCTTGGCCCAGTGGGCGGCGCCGCCCCAGAAGCCGTGGACGAGGACGATGGCGGGGGTGGGGGTGTCGGCCATGAGGTGCCGGTCCTGTGTCGGTAGGACGTGCCGGCGGCTGCGCCGGCCGGATGCCCCGGGCGGCTGCGCCGGCCGGATCCCCCTGGGGCCCACGCTAGGCCGGTGATCCACCGGCTGCCCGGCCGACCGGCGGCCGCCGCTGATGCCCGGACACGGCGCTACGGCAGGTTCAGGGTCGCCCGGTGGACGCGCCAGCGGTCCATCAGGCCCAGGAGTTCCGTCTGCATGAACTCGAAGAACGCCGCCGTCTCGGCGATCGGCGTGTTCGCCGGGTTGCTCGCGGGAGTCATGAGCCTGATCGTCGTGATCCGGCACACCCGCGAGGAGGAGGAGGAGACGGGCCGTCAGGAGCTTCTGTCGGCGGCGATGGTGGGGCGCAGGGCCCCGCTCACGGCAGCCCTGCTGGCGGCGCTCGCCGCCAACGCCCTGGCCGCCCTCCTCGTCACGGCCGGGCTCGCCGGCCGGGGCGCGGACGGAGCGCTCGCCCTCGGGCTCGGAATCGGCGCCACCGGGATGCTGTTCGCGTCGGCGGCCGCCGTCACGGCGCAGCTCACCGAGAGCGCTCGGCTCGCCAAGGGCCTCGCCGGGGCGCTGCTCGGCGCGGCATTCGTCCTGCGCGCCGCGGGCGACGCGGGCTCCGCGGACGGTTCGTCGGCGCTGACCTGGGTCTCCCCGCTGGGCTGGCTGGAGCACGTACGGGCCTTCGCGGCCGAACGCTGGTGGGTGCTCGCCCTGTTCGCGGCGGCCTTCGCCCTCCTGACGGCCGCGGCCTACGTCCTCGCCGGCCGCCGCGACTTCGGCATGAGCTTCCTGGCGGTCCGCCCGGGCCCGGCCGAGGGGCGGCTCGCCGGCGCCGGGGCGCTGGCGTGGCGGCTGCAGCGGGGCGGGCTGCTCGCCTGGAGCCTCGGATTCCTGGTGGCCGGCGCGGTGTTCGGGGGGATGGCGGACGGGGCGACCGAGTTGGTCGGCGACAACGCCAAGACCCGGGAGATCATCGAGCGGATGGGCGGCGCGGGCGGTGGGGCCGGCCTGACCGACGCCTTCCTGGCGACGATGGCCGGGATGCTCGGGCTGGTGGCCGCCCTCTTCATCGTGTCGTCGGTCCTGCGCCTGGGCGCCGAGGAGTCGGGGCAGCGCGCGGAACCCGTGCTGGCGAACGCGGTCGGCCGCCTGCGCTGGGCCGCCGGCCATCTGGCCGTCGCCTTCGGCGGCTCGGCGCTGATCCTGCTGCTGGGCGGGCTCGGCCTCGGCCTCGGCCACGGCGAGGGCCTCGCGCAGACCGTCGGGGGCTGTCTCGCGCAACTCCCCGCGGTGTGGGTGATCGGGGCCGTCACGGCCCTCCTGTACGGCGTGGCCCCCGGCTACGCGTCGGCCGGCTGGGCGGTGGCCGGGGCCGCGCTGGCCCTCGGCTGGATCGGCCCCGCGCTGAACCTCCCCCGGGCGGTCCTCGACCTGTCCCCCTTCGCGCACCTGCCCCGGATCCCCGGCTCCGAGGCCCTGACCTGGGATCCTCTGCTGATGCTGACCGCATTGGCGGCGGCTCTCCTGGGCGCTGCCCTGACCGCCCTGCGCCGCCGGGACCTGGCGGCCTGAGCCCCGATATTCCTTGATCCACCCTCGTCCGAAAAGTTGTCCACAGCTGTGGACAACTTTTCGGAGCGGCTAGGCGGGGGTCACCAGCCGCGTCTCGTACGCGAAGACCGCCGCCTGTGTGCGGTCCCGCAGTCCCAGCTTCACCAGGATCCGGCTCACGTGCGTCTTGATGGTGGACTCGGCGATGATCAGGCGATCCGCTATCTCCGCGTTGGACAACCCCTGTGCGATCAGCACCAGCACCTCGGTCTCCCGCTCCGTCAGCTCCGTGACCCCGGTGGACGCCACCTGGGTGCGGGTCTCCGACAGCTTCGAGAACTCCGTGATCAGCCGCTTGGTCACGGAAGGCGCCAGCAGCGCCTCCCCGGCGGCCACCACCCTTACGCCATCGGCCAGTTGGCTGGCGGAGGCGTCCTTGAGGAGGAACCCGGACGCGCCGGCCCGCAGCGCCTGGTACACGTACTCGTCGAGGTCGAAGGTCGTCAGGACCAGCACCTTCGCGTTCGTGTCGGCGGCCACGATCTCCCGTGTCGCCTCCAGGCCGTTCATCTCCGGCATCCGGATGTCCATCAGCACCACATCCGGCTTCAGCGCCGCCACTTGGGCGATGGCCTCCCGCCCGTTCACCGCCTCCCCGGCCACTTCGATGCCGTCCATCGCGTTCAGCAGGACGGAGAAGCCCTCGCGGACCATCATCTGGTCGTCGACGATGAGCACTCTGATCGTCATGCCGGATCCTTCGCCGGTTCCGGGCGGCTGGCGGCCACGGGTATGAACACCGCCACCTCGAACCCTCCGGAGGCCAGCTCCCCGGCGGTCATCTCCCCTTCCAGCATGGCCACCCGCTCGCGCATCCCGGTGACTCCCTGGCCGGCCCCCGGCGAGGGCCGCACGTCTCCGGTGCCGGCCTCGTTGACGATGCGCAGGCCCAGCCCGCCCAGCACGTACGAGATCTCGACCCCGGCGCAGGCGCCCGGCGCATGCCGCAGCGTGTTGCTCAGGGCCTCCTGGATGATCCGGTAGGCCGAAAGCTCCACGCCCGGCGGCAGTTCGCGCACCGCGCCCGTCACGGTCTTGTCCACGCGCAGCCCGGCCTCCCGCACATTGGCCAGCAGCCCGTCCAGCGAGGCCAGCGTCGGCTGCGGGGCGTCCGGCGCCTCGTAGTCCGCGGAGCGGACGACACCCAGCACCCGGCGCAGCTCGGTCAGGGCCGCCACCGCGTTCTCCCGGATGGTGACGAACGCGGCCTCCAGCTCCGGGGGCGGATTCTTCACCCGGTAGGGCGCGGCCTCGGCCTGGATGGCCACCACCGACATGTGGTGGGCGACGACGTCGTGGAGCTCCCGCGCGATCGTCGTCCGCTCCTCCAGCAGGGTGCGCCGGTCCCGTTCGACGGCGGTGACCTCCTGCTGCGCGGTGACCTCCTGTTCCGCCTGCTTGCGGATCGTGCGGATACTCACCGCCAGCAGGGCGATCGCCGAGGCGAAGGCCATGGGGCCGACGTTGATGGTCTGGCCGTGGCCGAGCACGACCGACGTACCGACCCCGATCGCCAGCGTGACCACCCACATCCAGCCGGCCGTCCGGGGACTGGTCCGCATCCCCACCAGCGTCACCGTCGCGAGGTACGAGAAGAACGTAGCCGGGGACCAGGGCCAGTTGGGGTCGGAGCCGTTGACGACCGAGAAGACCAGGGTGATCGCCACGGCGACCCAGAACGCCCCCAGCGGCCGCACCAGGGTCATCACGATCGGCGTGGCCGCGAGCAGCCCCATCACCAGGGAAGCGGCCTGGGGCAGCCCGGTGGTGATCGAGGTGAAGACCACCACGAAGAACGCGATGAGGCAGACGGCCGCGTGCGGCAGGTGTGCGGCCTCCGTCCGTATCCGCTTCGGGAGCCGCCGGATCAGCGGCCCGTCCGTGCGCATCGGGGGGAGCGGGCGGTAGGCGAAGGCGTCGGTGATCAGAGCCTGGCGCAGGCTCTGCATGAAGCCCGAAGCCAGTCGGATCTCTGGTGCCCGGGGGGTCGCCCCGGGGGTCGTCTCGGTCATGCTCCCCACGGTAGGCGGGCCCCGGCCTGGTCCGCGTCGCCGCTGAAGGGGATCTCCCGGGGTCCCCCTCAAGTACTACCGGGGCCGTTTCAGTAGCCCGTCGGACGGATCAGGCCCGTCTCGTACGCGAACACCGCCGCCTGCGTGCGGTCCCGCAGGCCCAGCTTCACCAGGATCCGGCCGACATGCGTCTTGACCGTCTGCTCGGCCAGGATCAGGTGCCCGGCGATCTCCGCGTTCGACATGCCCTGGGCGACCAGCGACAGGACCTCCGTCTCCCGCTCCGTCAGCTCGTCGATCCGCGCCCTCGAAGGCGCTCTCGGAGCCCCCAGCCGGGAGAACTCGGTGATCAGCCGCTTCGTGATGTTCGGCGCGAGGAGCGCCTCGCCGGCCGCGATCACGCGGACCGCCTCCGCCAGCTGATCGGCGGAGGCGTCCTTGAGGAGGAACCCCGATGCGCCGGCGCGCAGCGCTTCGTACACGTACTCGTCGAGGTCGAAGGTGGTCAGCACCAGCACCTTCACCGCGGAGCCCGGGGCGGCGGTGATGAGGGAGGTGGCCTCGATACCGCCCATCCCGGGCATCCGGATGTCCATCAGGACCACGTCCGGAGTCAGCTCGGCGACCTTGGCCACGGCCTCGGCACCGTCGACGGCCTGGCCCACGACCTCGATGTCGGGCTGGGCATCGAGGAGCACGGTGAAGCCCTGGCGGACCATCATCTGGTCGTCGGCGATCATCACCTTGATCGGAGCGGCAGTCATGAGCCCTTCTTCGTCGTCTCGGGGGCGGGGGAAGGCCCGTCGGCCGGGGACACGGGATCCATCGGCAGCACGGCGCTCACCTCGTACCCTCCGTCGGGGCGGGGGCCGGCGGCCAGCTCGCCCCCCAGCATGCCCGCTCGCTCCCGCATCCCCAGCAGCCCGTGCCCCGCTCCCACGGTCGGCGGGGCCGGCCGGGTGGGAGCGGTGTTGGCGACGCACAGGTGCACATCACGGGGTCCGTAGGCGATGCCGACCTCCACGCGGGAGCCGGGCGCGTGGCGCAGGCAGTTGCTCAGCGCCTCTTGCACGATCCGGTACGCAGTGAGCTCCACACCCGGGGACAACGGGCGGCGGATGCCCGCGATCTCGGTGGTGATCTCCAGCCCGGCGGCCCGGACGTTGTCCACGAGGCCGCCCAACTCGGCCAGAGTGGGCTGCGGATGGTGTGGATCGGCGGCCTCGTCGGGGTGCTCCGAACGCAGCACCCCCAGGACGCGGCGCAACTCCGTCAGTGCCTCCACGGCATTCGCGCGGATCCCGGCCAGGTTCTCCTTGAGCTCCTCCGACGGGTTCTCCACGAGATAGGGGGCCACCTGCGCCTGGATGGAGATCACCGACATGTGGTGCGCGACGACGTCGTGCAGTTCGCGGGCGATCCGGCTGCGCTCCTCCAGCAGGGTGCGCCGGGCGCGCTCCTCCTCGGTGAGGGTCTCCTGCCGGACGAGCTGCGTGCGGGTTAGCCGGGTCGCGCGCAGGGCGTGGCCGAGGAGTCCGGTGAAGGCGAACAGGAGGATGGCACCGGGGGTTCCGGTGCCGCTGTGCTCGGGCCTGAAGAGGGCTTCGGCCAGCCCGGTGCAGGCGACGACGACGGTGACCGCGCCGACGGTCACCCGGGGCGGCACGCGCAGGGCCACCAGCAGCAGCACCGGGGCGAAGGCGAACAGCCCGGCGGGCATCCACGGCCAGCTCTGGCCCTGCCCGACGTGGCCGTGGATCTGCCCGGCGATCAGTCCCGCCGCGATCAGGCCGAGCCAGTACCCGGCCATCGGCCACCGCATCGCGACGACGATGGACCCGCCGACCATGGTCGCCAGCAACGGGCGGACGGAGCCGTGGACCCCGTAGTGGTTGCTGAGCTGCTCCGTGGTGACGGCGAAGAAGGCCACCGCCAGGTAGAGGAGCACCACGTGCGGGAGCCAGGCCAGCCAGCGCGGTTTCGACATCCTCGGGAGGGGGTCTGCCTTCAGGTCCAGGAGCCCCCGGGCCACGCTCCCCACCACGGCCGAAGCCCTGGCGGGGGAGTCTCCCCGCTCCCCGCTGCCCGCGCTCGTGCCCGGAGCTTCGGGCGGTGCCGGCTTCGGGGTCGGGGGCTCGCTCTGTTCGTCCACATCGTCCAGCCTAGGCATGGAGGGTCTCCTTGGCGGGAGCCGCCGGGCCGCTGACCGGGCCGGTGACTGTGCTTTCACCGACCGGAGTTGAGTCGGTGCGGGAAGCGGGGGAGGCGTTCCCCCGGGTCGGGGCGGCGGACGAGGCGACGATCCGGGAAGGGGCCGCCGGAGTTCCGGAGGATCCGCGCCGGGTCCGGCCACGGCGGCGGCCGCCGGCCTGCTCGTAGGTGTGGAAGGCGGCCCAGCAGACCGCCAGCGCGGCCCCGAACACGGGCAGCCAGAGCAGCCGGACGGCTATCCACTCCGCGGAGGCGGGCACGGTGTGCAGGCCGGGCAGATCGGTGGAGACCAGCAGTCCCAGCGCGGTGACGGCCATCATCGCGGTCTGGTGCCACAGGAAGATCGTCATGGCGGACAGGTTCACCAGCGCCACCTTCGCCCAGGCCCGCGGCCGGTTCATCGCCCGGGTCAGCGGCCCCCGCAGCAGCAGCGCCAGCCCGCACTGGGCCAGCCCGAACGCCACGGCGGCCAGCGTCGGCGGGTTCAGATTCGAGAGCGCGGCTCCGGGGACCCCGACCATCGAAGCGGGGTACCCGCCCCAGACGATCAGTGCGGCCGTGGCGGCGATCCCGCCGCCCAGCAGGAGGGCGGCCGGGGTGCGCCGGGTGAAGGAGCCCCGGGACCAGGCGGCGCCCAGGGTGTAGGGCACCAGCCAGCCGGCGGCCACATTGACCCAGCCGATCCCTTCGGGCCCGCCGAAGCCGAAACGCCACACATCGACCGAGGCCACCACGGCCAGCGGCCACAGCGGGCTCAGCCGGGCGACGAGCGGAGTTGCGGCGGTGAGCGCGGCGAAGACGAGGAGGAACCAGAGGGGGGACAGGACGAGCTTGAGCAGCGTCCGGACGGTGTCCGTCCCGACACCGCCGAGCAGCATGCCACCGGCGGCGACGCTCCAGAGGACCAGGACGGCGGCGACCGGCCGGAACAGCCTGCCGAGGCGCTGACGGATCCACTGCCCGTACGGGACTCCGCGGCCGCGCGCCGACGCGTACCCCTGGGCGGCGACGTGGCCGCCGACGAGGAAGAAGACGGCCAGCGTCTGGAACACCCAGGAGACCGGCGCCAGTCCGACCATGTGGGCCAGCGGGCTGGTGGTGCTGAGGCCGCCGTCGGCACTGGTCAGCGCGGTGACCAGCCAGTGGCCCAGCACGACGCCGAGGATGGCGAGGGCCCGGAGCGCGTCCACGGCCCGGTCCCGGTGGGCGGGGGTCGCGGAGTCGATGCGGTCCGCGAGGGCGGACCACCGGGTCTGCGGTTCACGCACGCGCATGGGAGACCTCCGGAGCAGCGAGGGCGGACGGGGCGGGCCGGGCCGCCGGGGAGGAGCCGAGCACGATCCCGGCCAGGCCCTCGAGCGACTCGGTCCCCGGCTTGAGGTAGTCGCTGTGGCCGCCGGACCCGGCCGGGAAGGGCAGGGCCCCGAAGGACGGGTCCACGGGATCGGTGCCGAAGCCGAACCCGCCGAGACGGACGTGCGGGACACCGGAGATCCAGTCACCGCCACCCCGGCCGGCCCAGATCCGGGCCCGGGTCGGCAGGTCCGCGGCGGATCCGGCACCCGTGCCCGGACTGCCGAACAGCGCGATGTCGGTGACCGCGGGGCCCGTCTCCGTACGGGCGCAGACGACGGACCCGTAGGAGTGGCAGAGGAGCGAGAGGCGGGCCTGCGGGGCGGCCAGCCGGGCCAACCGGGGAAGGAAGGAGCCGAGTTCGGCGGCGGCCTCGTCGGCGCGGCCGGTGGTCAGGACGGCCGGGCTGATGGTGCCCGGCGTGTCGTACCCGAGCCAGGCGACCACGGCGGAGCGGGCGTGCTCGGCGCGGAGCCGCTGCTGAAGGGCGACGGCTCCGGCGCGGAACCTCTGGTAGGTGTCCAGCGTCGTGTCCGACCCGGGGATCAGGACCGCGACCCGGTCGGCGGTCTCCAGATCGCCGAACACCTCTATCGCCCGGCCCTTGCCGCGCCCGTCGAAGCCGAGGAACCGGGCACCGCCGCCCCCTTCCATCGCGCGGAGCTTCGCGGCGCGGCCGTTGCGGCCGGCGTTCTCGGCCGTACGGGCCGCCGCGGCGAGGTTGGCGAGGTGGGCGGCGTACCGGTCGGGGAGGGCGGCGCTCTCGCCGGGTACCGCCGGGGCGGGCGCGGGCACCTCCGGGGAAGCGGCGGCGGAAACGGGGAACACCACGGCCGCGGCGACGAGCCCGGCCAGCAGCGTGCGGCGCAGACGGCCACGGCTGCGGCCGTCGGGACGGGCGGTGGGTCGCGGTCGGCGGCTCATGAGTCCGTTCCTTCGCTCGTGCCAGAGGGGCGGTGGGGCGTTCTTCTCTGGTCACGAAGTTAGGAATCGGGAGCCCTCGTCGGCGTCCCACCGGAGAGCTCACTTCCCAGGTAGCTCTCAGGTATGACAGGGGCTATTCAGGGTCAGGCAAGGCAAGGCAAGGCGAGTCGGGCCGGGCCGGGCCGGCGCTCAGTCCGCCGTCAGGGGTTCGGCGAGCGGCTCCACGAGCGGTTCGACGAACCCGGCGCGCCAGCGCGGGGCCGGGTCCTGCCCGGGGCTCGTCCAGTACTCCCGCGCGCCGGTGATCTGCCCGTTCCGCACGGTCCACAGGGAGACGGCGCGGTAGACGACGTGGTCCTGGGGTATCTCCACCTCGGTCACGACGAGATCGCCGTCCGCGAGGATCCGCAGCACGTCGACGGATCTCTCGTCCGCGTAGTCGTCATCGCTGATGACGGCGATGAAGTTGTCGCGACCGACGATGCGTTCGCTGCTCACGGGCCACTCGATCACCGCGTCCTCGGCGATCAGCAGGGCCGCTCCGTTCCAGTCGCGCGCCTCGATCCGCTCCCACAGTCGTGCCACTACCTTCAACGGCTCCATGTGCCGCAGTGTGCGGGGGGTCCGCGGAACGCAACAAGCTTTGCTTGCAGGCTTATTGACTTCGACACAATCAGCGTCGCCGGTAGGTGAGCGGGAGGGCGGTGCTTCCGTCGAGCTCCCGCACCGGGCTCCCGTCGGGGAGCAGCCGCAGGGTGCTCCGGCCGCCCGGCGAACAGGACGGCGGCGCACCGGAGATCACCGTGGAGGGGTCGAGCCCGACGCTGCCGGTGGTGGCGGAGCGCAGCGGCGCGGTCCAGGCACAGCCCAGGCCGGGGGCCTGGAGGGTAGTGCGGCCGGGCGGGATGCCGGTTGCGGGGGTGGAGTTGCCGCGGGCAGGCCGCGGTCGCGGGGCAACCGGGTTCCAGGACACACCCGGTGCGGGGATTCCACCAGGCGTACGGTCGGCACGTGGAGCGCTCCCGTGCCGGCACGGGACCGCTCCACGGGGCCCCGGCCGGGGCGGTGTAACGAGCGAGCCAGGGAGCGGCCAGTGAAGTTGCGCAACGTCGAAGGTGCCGACGTCGATGCCTACGTCAGGATGCGGTGCGATCCCGTCATGATGGCCGACCTCGGGGGACCGTTGCCACGCGAAGGCATGGAGGACAAGGTCCGGCGGGACGTCCAGAGGGCGGTCGCCGATCTCGACTGGATCAAGATGATCATCCCCGACCCGGCCGCGCCTGACGTGGTGGCGGGAACGGTGACCCTGTGGTCCCACGACGCCGAGGACGGGCCGGTGTCGGAGATCGGATGGATGGTCCTGCCGGAACACCAGGGACGCGGACTGGGCAAACGGGCCGTCCGCACCCTGCTCGAACAGGCACGGGACGAGGACCGCTGGGGTCTCGTGCACGCCTTCCCCGCAGCGGGCAACGGCGCTTCGAACGGCATCTGCCGCTCTCTCGGCTTCCGGTTCGTCGCCGCACGCGACGTGACGTTCGCGGACCGGGTCCTGCCGACCCACCACTGGGTCATCGATCCTCGCACCGCCCTCACGTGAAGAGACGGCCTATCCCGCCGGGGAGTCGGGCGGGGGCGGCAGGGTGTCCAGTGCGGCCGACAGGCGTTCCAGGACGCGGACCGTTTCGGCGAGGCCTTCTTCGCCGAGGGCCTCGGCGAGGTGCGTGGCCAGGGACGCGTGGCCCGGGCCGATCCTCGCGACGGCGGCGCGGCCGGCATCCGTGGGACGCAGCAGCTTCGCCCGGCGGTGGGCCGGGTTCGGGACGTACTCGGCGAGGCCCTTGGCGGCCAGGAGATCGGCGATGCGCTGCACGCTCTGCCGGGTGATGCCCATGGCCCGGGCGATGCCGGCGACGGGCAGCGGCTCGCGGAGCACGGCTCCGAGTACCTGCCACCAGGCCGCGGTCAGTCCTGCCGGGCGGGCCAGCTCCTCCGATACGGAGAGGAACTGGCCGTTGAGCCGGAACACCCCGAGGGCGGTGCGGCTCAGGAGGTCCTGCCGCGCGCGGAGGGGGTTCTCCCGCGCCCCTCTGCCACCTGCCGCCGGAGCCGCGCCGGTGGCCGCCGCGAGTCCCCCGGGTCCCCCGGGTTCCCCGAGTCCGCCGTGGGGCGGCTCCGGCGGCTCCGTGTCCCCGGAACCGGGCCGGGGCGGGACCTGGTCAGGCATTGCCGGGGTCCGCGGCCATCAGGACCGGGTACGCGCTCGCGTCCGAGTCGTGGAACAGGCGGTACCAGGCGTCGAGCACGTGCGGCTCGTACACCCCGAGGCGGGCGAAGACCTCGCGGGCGAACGCCACAGGTTCCGTGGGGCCCGCCGTGATCAGGTCGCCGTCGGTGACCGCGTCGGCCTCGACGTACCGCTCGGCGCCCCCGTAGCCCGGTTGGCCGCCGAGGTAGAAGGGAGCCGCGCTGGTGTGCGTACGCCCGTCCAGGACTCCGGCGCGGGCCAGGCCGGCCGTGGCTCCGCAGATCGCGGCGACCGGGACGCCCGCCGCCAGGAACTCCTCGGCCTTCGCCGCGAAGGGAGCCAGCTCGTCGCTCGTGTCCCACAGTCCGGCGCCGGTCAGGACGAGGAGGGCGGACTCCTCGGGGCGCAGGTCCGCCAGGGCCAGGTCGGGCTGGATGCGGAGGCCGCCCATGGTGGTGACGGGCCGTCCGGCGGCGGCGCCGACCGTCCGGACCTCGTAGCCGTGCTGGGTCAGGTGTGCGGTGGTGTGGCCCGTCTCCCAGTCGGCGTAGGTGTCGTACACCGCCACGTGGACCGTGCGGCGGGACTCCGTCCCGCTCGGCGCTCCGCCCTGCGCCTGCGGCTCCGCCTCGGGCTCCGCGTGCCTCTCCACCTGAGCCTCCGCCTGCGTCTTCGTCCGGGTCTCGCTCATCGTGCTCGCCCTCCAGTGTCGCCGTCGCCGTGCCTGTGATGGTCCGGATCGGACCGTCCGGATCGGGCCGGACCCGCCGTGCCTGCCCTGACTCGTCCTGGCTGCCCTGACTGGTCCGGGTCCGTCCGGTCGCTTTCCCTCTATGACAGTAGGCTGCCATCATGACAGCTTGCTGTCAATCCCTCCCCAGACAGATTGCCGAGACCCGCACCCCACCCGCACACAGAACGCCGATATCCCTCCCCACCTGCACACTTCTACGGTTGCGGGCATGACCCCTCACGTCACCTCGGGCGCCACCGTCAAGGCCGCCGACCGCGCTCACGTCTTCCACTCCTGGTCCGCCCAGGCCCTGATCGACCCGCTCGCCGTGGCCAAAGCCGAGGGGTCGCACTTCTGGGACTACGACGGCAAGCGGTACCTCGACTTCTCCTCCCAGCTGGTCAACACCAACATCGGCCACCAGCACCCCAAGGTCGTCGCCGCGATCCAGGAGCAGGCCGCCACGCTCTGCACCCTGGCCCCCGGGTTCGCCGTCGACGTCCGCTCCGAGGCCGCACGCCTCATCGCGCAGCGGACCCCCGGCGACCTCGACAAGATCTTCTTCACCAACGGCGGTGCCGAGGCCGTGGAGAACGCCGTCCGCATGGCCCGGCTGCACACCGGCCGGCAGAAGGTGATGTCCACCTACCGCTCGTACCACGGCGCCACCTCCGCCGCGATCAACCTGACCGGCGACCCGCGCCGCTGGCCCTCCGACACGGCCGCCGCCGGCGTCGTGCACTTCTGGGGACCGTTCCTCTACCGCTCGCCCTTCCACGCGACCACCGAGGCCGAGGAGTGCGCGCGCGCCCTCACCCACCTGGCCGACACCATCGCCTTCGAGGGCCCGGCGACGATCGCCGCGATCATCCTGGAGTCGGTCCCCGGCACGGCCGGGATCATGACCCCGCCCCCCGGCTACCTGGCCGGCGTGCGCGAACTCTGCGACCGCTACGGGATCGTCTTCATCCTGGACGAGGTCATGTCGGGCTTCGGCCGGACCGGCAAGTGGTTCGCCGCCGAGCACTTCGACGTCACCCCCGACCTGATCACCTTCGCCAAGGGCGTCAACAGCGGCTACGTCCCGCTCGGCGGCGTCGCGATCTCCGGCGCGATCGCCGAGACCTTCGCCACGCGCCCCTATCCGGGCGGGCTGACCTACTCCGGTCACCCCCTCGCCTGCGCCGCCGCCGTCGCGACCATGAACGCCATGGAGGAGGAGGGCATCGTCGAGCACTCCGCCCACCTCGGCGAGAACGTGATCGGCCCGGCCCTCGCCGACCTCGCGGAGCGCCACCCCTCGGTCGGGGAGGTGCGGGGTCTGGGCACCTTCTGGGCCCTGGAACTCGTACGGGACAAGGAGACGCGCGAGCCGCTCGTTCCCTACAACGCTGCGGGCGCCGACAACGCGCCGATGGCCGAGTTCGCCGCGGCCTGCAAGGCGTCCGGGCTGTGGCCGTTCGTCAACATGAACCGCACGCACGTCGTCCCTCCGTGCAACATCACGGAAGCGGACGCGAAGGAGGGCCTGGCCCTGCTGGACGACGCGCTGACCGTCGCCGACCGTCACGTTTCGGCCTGACCGCGGTCTCGGCGACGTCCTACCGGGCCTCGCCCCGCCTGACGGGCACCCCAGGACCGAGGCCGGGGGCGTTTCCCGGTCGGGGCCGTGAAGCGGCTCCGACCGGCCTCCGACCGGCCTCCGAACAGGCTCCGACCAGGCTCGGAGCAGCGAGGACGACCCTGCGCGGGCGCCCCGAGAGGGCCCGCGCAGGGGTGATTGATCAAGAAGGAAAGCGCGGACCGTCCGGATAACGGGCACTAAATCCACATAGCGGCCACAAACCGATCGGTTTCGGCCGCGTCGCCTGGCCTAAGGTGTCCCAAGCCCACAGATGGAGACGGACCCCTATGCCAGGCAGCGGAGCTGTCACCCGCAACACACTTCGCCAGCAGATCGCGGACGCGCTGCGTGACGAGGTGCTTGCCGGGCGCATGGCGGCCGGGAGCGAATTCACCGTCAAGCAGATCGCCGAACAGTACGGCGTCTCCGCGACACCCGTCCGCGAGGCCCTCGTCGATCTCTCCGCGCAGGGCCTGCTCGACTCCGTCCAGCACCGGGGCTTCCGCGTCCGAGTCTTCTCCGTGGATGATTTCCGGGGCATGATCGAGGCTCGTACGTTGATCGTGGAAGGCATCTTCCGCAGGCTCGTGGAACGCGGCACCGCCCCCGGCTCCGGGGAACGGCTGGTCTCGGTGCGCCGCCGGGCGGAGGAGGCGCGGCGGGCAGCGCTGAACGGCTCGCTCGAAGTGCTGATCGGCTACGACCTGCGCTTCTGGAGGGAGCTGAGCGGGCTGGTCGGCAACATCTACATCTCCGAGTTCCTGCACCGGATCAGGGTCCAGTGCTGGGTATTCGCCGTGCCCTACCTGAAGGCGGAGCCGGACCTGCGCTCCGACCTGTGGGCCGGCCACAACGAACTGATGGACGCGGTGACCCGCGCGGACGCCGAGGAGGTACGACGCCTCGTGCACGCGTACAACCAGCACGGTCTCGACTGGGCCGCGGGCCTGAAGGCGGCCGGCGCGTGAGCGGCGAGAGCGCCGTGAGCGCCGACGCCGACCAGCAGCCGCCGCAGCCGCAGCCGCAGCCGCAGCCGCAGCACCAGCACCAGCACCAGCAGGCCCCCGCCGGTACGCGCTGGCTCGGCGCCGTCGGGCTGTCCGTCGTCATCCCCGCTCCCGTCCCGGAGCAGAGCCTCACGGCCCTGCGCGAGCACCTCGACGCCCACCGCGGCACGGGTCCCGGCGCCTGGGAAC
The DNA here is from genome assembly GCF_040612195.1 of Streptomyces sp. NPDC006450. Lineage (NCBI taxonomy): Bacteria > Bacillati > Actinomycetota > Actinomycetes > Kitasatosporales > Streptomycetaceae > Streptomyces > Streptomyces sp. NPDC006450. The sequence goes on from NZ_JBEXPT010000053.1 coordinate 16,123, forward strand.
TCCTCGTGGTCACCGACGGGGCTGCCGGCGACGGCCGTGAGCCGGCCCTGACGGCGGCCGCCGCCGCGGAACCCCGGATCCGGCTCATCCACCTCGGCGACGGCGACGGCGACGGCAGCGACAGCCGGGGCAGCGGCATCGGCAAGGGCGCAGCCCTCCGCGCCGGAGTGCTCGCCTCCGCCGGCGACCGGGTGCTGCTCACCGATGCCGCCCTCAGCACCCCGCTCGACGAGCTGGCCCGCCTCGAAGAAGTCCTGCAGGCCCCGGGCCGGGGCACGGACGATGAATCCCCCGCCGTGGCCCTCGGCCGCTCCCGGAACCGCCTGGTCCGCGCCCTCGGCATCCCCGGCATACCGGGATTCCGCGCCGACACCTGCGCCTTCGCCCTCTTCGACGGCGACCGCGCCCGTGCCGCCTTCGCCGCCTCGACCCTCGACGGGCCGGCCATCGACGCCGAGGTCCTGCGCTGGGTCCGCCGCCAGGGCTGGCACGTGGCCGAGGTCGAGCTCCCGGTGCGCCGCGCCGACACCCCCCGCGTGCAGGCCCCGCGCCCCGACCGCCGCCGCGCCCTGGGCGACCTGTTCCGCCTCAACGCCGGCGGCCTCGCCGTGGCCGCCGCCTTCCTCGCGCTCTCCCTCTACGTCTTCCAGGGCCTGTGGACGGACCTCGACGGCGCTTACCTCGCGGACGCGCTCCAGGACCAGAACCAGTGGGAGTGGTTCGTCGGCGTCACCACCGACAACATCACCCACCTCCGCAACCCGCTCTTCACCCTCTCCCAGGGCATGCCCGACGGCGTGAACCTGATGGCCAACGCCACGATGCTCGGCCTGAACGTCCCGCTGATCCCGGTCACGCTGCTCTTCGGCGAGACCGTCACCTTCGCGCTGGTCCTCACGCTCGGCATGGCCGCCAGCGCCTGGACCTGGTACTGGCTGATCCGCCGCCGGTTCGTGCGCAGCCGCTGGGCGGCCGCCGCGGGCGGGGCGCTCGCCGCGTTCGCGCCGCCGATGGTCTCGCACGCCAACGGCCATCCGAACTTCGTCGTCCTCTTCATGATCCCGCTGATCGTCGACCGGGCCCTGCGCCTGTGCGAGGGCCACCGCGAAGGCCGCGGTGTGACGCGTGACGGGGTACTGCTCGGGCTCTTCGCGACGTACCAGATCTTCATCGGCGAGGAGCCGCTGCTCATCGCGGCGCTCGGCATGCTGGTCTTCTGCCTGGCCTACCTCCTCGTCGACCCCCGCCGCGCCCTCGCGGCGGCGCGGCCGCTGGGCTCCGGTCTGGTCGTGGCGCTCGCCGTGTGCCTGCCGCTGGTGGCCGTCCCGCTGTACTGGCAGTTCTTCGGCCCGCAGAGCTACCACTCGGTCCTGCACGGGGACAACGCCGGGAACAGCCCGCGCGCCCTGATCGAGTACGCCTCCCGCTCCCTCTTCGGCGACCCCGAGACGGCCGGCAAGCTCTCCATGAACACCACGGAGCAGAACGCCTTCTACGGCTGGCCCCTCCTCGCCTTCGGCATCGCCGTCTGCGTGGGGCTGTGGCGGAGCAAGGCCGTACGGGCCCTCGCGATCACCGGCTCCGTCGCGCTCCTGCTGTCCCTCGGGCCGTGGGTGCCCGTACCCCGTACGGAGATCGTGCTGCCGGGCCCCTGGCGCCTGATGGTCAAGCTGCCGCTCTTCGAGTCGGTGATCGAGGGGCGCGTGGCGATGGTGTGCGCCCCCATCCTGGGCATCCTGCTCGCCCTCGCGCTCGACCGGATCCTCCGGCTGCGGACGCGCGAGCTGCGCACGCTGGGGCTGCTGGGGGCGGCGGCCGCGCTGATCCCGGTCCTGCCGCTGCCGCTGACCGTACGGGACCGCGCGCCGGTGCCCGCGTTCATCACCTCCGGGGACTGGAAGGGCTACGTCAAGGACGGGGAGGCACTCGTTCCGGTACCGCTGCCGGACCCGGGCCAGGCGGACGCGCTGCACTGGCAGGTCGAGGCGGACTTCGGCTTCCGGCTGGCCGGCGGCTACTTCAACGGCCCGTGGGGACCCGACCGGATCGGCATCTACGGAGCCACCCCGCGACACCTCTCGAACCTCCTGCGCGACGTCCGCTACGGCGCCCAGCCCCCCGAGGTCGACGCCGGCTGGCGGGTGCAGGCCCGCCAGGACCTGGAGTTCTGGAAAGCCGGCGCGGTCGTCCTGCCCTTCCAGGACCGGGACACGGAGCTGCGGGAACTGATCACCGGACTGCTGGGCCGGGAGCCGGAGAAGGTGCGCGACGTGTGGGTCTGGAGGGTGGGTCCGGGGGAGCCGTAGACACGGATCCGTCGCGGATCCGTCGCGGATCCGTCGCGGATCCGGCCATGATCGGCGTCTGCCGCACCTTCGGTTCTGCTCACCCCTTCGCTGAGCGTGTCCGGCGCACTACGCTGGCCCGATCGGCGACAACGACTGATCGGAGGCCGAGTGGCCTGTGACCTGTGGCTGGTCCCCCTTGTCGACGTGCTGTGCCACAGCCCCGACAACCCCTTCGCGGAAGAGATCGCCTCGTACGACAAGGCGCTGGGCGAGGCCGGACTGCCGTCCGTGCCGGTGTTCGCGTACATGCCGGGGCTCTCCGGGGACGTCGCCCCGGTGGCCGGTTTCGACTACGACGCCCTGCACTTCCTGCGCCGCGCGTACCTGCTCCAGATCTGCGGGCTGCCGGTGACACCGGTGGACGAGCTGGGCGGGGACTACGAGCAACTGCTCGAGATGTTCGAGCCGACGGCGCAGCAGTCGCACCTGGTCTGGCACTACGACCACGCGGGGGCCTACGTCCCCGTGGACTTCGCGTACCCGCTGGCCAACGAGGAGCTGCTGGCCGGGGGCGGGCCGCTGGGGTCCGCGCAGGGGCTGCTGCGCGAGCTGGCGCTGGTGGCTCCCGCGATCGGGATAGACCCCCGCAACCCGCCGCTCGCTCCGGCGCCCCCGGGGCGGCCGACGTCGCTGGAGGAGCCCGCCGGGCCGATCCCGTACGACGACAGCCCCTTCGCGCGGGAGCGGCACGTATGGCTGGGCCTGCACGCGGCGGCGACCCGGAGCCTCGGCCAGGGCTCGATGATCATCTTCAGCTGACGCGGTCCGTACGGGACGGGGGCGGCTCCGCGCGGCGGAGCCGCCCCCGTCGCGTCAGCGCGGCTGCTCCGGCGGTCTCTGCCGGGGCATGTTCGGGCGGGTGCCCGGGGGGAGCGGGAAGCGGGCCGGCGGAACGTACGCCTCCGAGCGGGATCCGCCCGCGCCCAGGGACTGCATGACCAGCGGGGCGGGGCCGGAGCTGAACTCGACCATCCACTCCGCGGTCTCCGACCGTACGAGTTCCGTCACGTCCTCGGAGAAGCGGCGCAGCACGGTCAGACACCGCTCCGCGGCCTCGCTGGCGGTGCCCTCGGTCGGGCCCAGGATCTCGCGCACGTTCTCCGTGGCCCAGTCGAACTGCAGGGTCTGCAGTCGCCGCTGCACGGCCTGCGCCGTCGCCACGTCCCGCATCCAGCCCGAGGTCAGGCCGAAGAACCGGTCGCAGGCCAGGCAGGCCGCGCCCAGGAGCAGCGCGAGATAGCCGTACGAGGCGGCCCCGGGCACCGAGCCGGTCAGCTCCAGCAGGGGCATCGCGGCGCCCGTGACCGCGCCGGCGGCGGCCCCGATCCGCAGGATCCGGGCGCCCCGGCGCTTCCAGGCCCGGTCGGACAGGTACCACTCGGCGGTGCGCAGCGCGTCGGCCTCGACCCGTCGGTAGAGCTCGTCGAGCCGCTCGGCGGGCTCGCCCCAGTCCCCCAGAGGGAACGGCCGGCCGGTAAGGTCGCCGTCCTCAGCGGGATCCCGGGGTGGCCCCTCGGGCTGCATCTCCGGCTGACTCACCCGGGCACTCCCTCTGCCTGCGCTGAACGTGTGGTGGTGCGCGTGTGCGCAATGGTGCGCATGCTCTTCCTACCTTCGAATGAGCCTCGATGGGCGACGATTCCCGGGATTTCCGCCCGCAAGGAGGGTGTCATCAGGTACGCGCACTCCCGGTCTCTCACTCGAAAGAGTTGGTCCTCACGGCGTAGGGCGCGGCGCCCGGGGAGCACGTAGGCTCGGATTGACCAAGCCGCCGGCGCTTGGCCCGACGCTACGGAGTGAGTGATCTGTGATTCCCGGTGGTGGTCAGCCCAACATGCAGCAGCTGCTCCAGCAGGCCCAGAAGATGCAGCAGGACCTCGCCGCGGCGCAGGAGGAGCTGGCGCAGGCCGAGGTCGAGGGGCAGGCCGGCGGCGGCCTGGTCAAGGCGACCGTCACCGGTTCCGGTGAACTGCGGGCGCTGGTGATCGACCCGAAGGCCGTGGACCCCGAGGACACCGAGACGCTGGCCGACCTGGTGGTCGCGGCGGTCCAGGCGGCCAACGAGAATGCGCAGGCGCTCCAGCAGCAGAAGCTGGGCCCGCTGGCGCAGGGGCTGGGCGGCGGCAGCGGCATCCCCGGCCTTCCCTTCTAGGACCCGTCCCCAGGACCCGTCCAGCTCGCCCGTCAGAACTCTTCAGAACCGAAAGAAGGCAGTCCGTTGTACGAAGGCGTGGTCCAGGACCTGATCGACGAACTGGGCAGGCTGCCCGGCGTCGGGCCCAAGAGCGCGCAGCGGATCGCCTTCCACATCCTGCAGGCCGAGCCCACCGATGTCCGCCGCCTCGCGCACGCGCTGCTGGAGGTCAAGGACAAGGTCCGGTTCTGTGCGGTGTGCGGGAACGTGGCGCAGGAGGAGCGGTGCAACATCTGCCGCGATCCGCGCCGTGATCTGACGGTCATCTGTGTGGTCGAGGAGTCGAAGGACGTCGTCGCGATCGAGCGGACCCGCGAGTTCCGGGGCCGGTACCACGTCCTCGGCGGCGCGATCAGCCCGATCGAGGGCGTCGGCCCGGACGATCTGCGCATCCGGGAGCTGCTGGCGCGGCTCGCGGACGGCTCGGTCACCGAGCTGATCATCGCGACCGACCCGAACCTGGAGGGCGAGGCGACCGCCACCTACCTCGCCCGCATGATGAAGCCCATGGGCCTGAAGGTCACCCGCCTGGCCAGCGGGCTCCCCGTCGGGGGAGATCTGGAGTACGCGGACGAGGTCACGCTCGGGCGGGCCTTTGAAGGAAGGCGACTTCTCGATGTCTGACGCAACGCTGCACGCCCTGGGACTGGATCCGGACGATTTCGCGGCTTCGATCGCGGATCAGATCGAGTCCTTCATCGTCGCGGTCACCGAGGTGGCCAAGGGCGAGGACCCGGACAGCGCGGTGCCCTTCCTCCTCCTGGAGGTGTCCCAGCTGCTGCTGGCGGGCGGCCGGCTCGGCGCCTTCCAGGACGTCCTGCCCGACGAGCGCTACGAGCCCGACCTGGGCCCGGAGCCTGACGTGGACGACCTGCGCGAGCGGTTCGCGGTGATGCTGGAGCCGGTCGACGTCTACTCGGAGGTCTTCGACCCCTACGAGCCGCGCAAGGCCCCGGTCCCGCACCGGATCTCCGACGACCTCGCCGACGTGGTGGCCGACCTGCGGCACGGCCTCATCCACCACCAGGCGGGCCGGATCACCGAGGCGCTGTGGTGGTGGCAGTTCTCGTACTTCACCAACTGGGGACCGACGGCATCGGCCACGCTGCGCGCCCTCCAGTCACTGATCGCGCACGTCCGCCTCGACCAGCCGCTGGCCGCCCTGGACGGGCTGGACACCGACGAGGACCTCGCGGAGGACGAGCTCGCGGAGCAGGCCGGGCAGGTCATGGCCGAGGAACTGGGCGGTCTCGGCCGGAGGTGAACGGCCCGGTGAGGGAACGTATGCAGTGATCTTTTCGTCTCATGATGTGGTACGAAGCGGTCGTATCCCGACCGCTCGTTAGACTGCACCAGCAAATGACGGACTGAGCGAGGAGCGCACGTGGGCCTTGTCGTGCAGAAGTACGGAGGCTCCTCCGTAGCCGATGCCGAAGGCATCAAGCGTGTTGCCAAGCGGATCGTGGATGCCAAGAAGAACGGCCACCAAGTGGTCGTCGTGGTTTCCGCGATGGGCGACACGACGGACGAGCTGATCGATCTCGCCGAGCAGGTGTCCCCGATGCCTGCCGGGCGCGAATTCGACATGCTGCTGACCGCCGGAGAGCGGATCTCCATGGCCCTGCTGGCCATGGCAATCAAAAACCTGGGCCACGAGGCCCAGTCGTTCACCGGTAGCCAGGCAGGCGTCATCACCGACTCGGTCCACAACAAAGCGCGCATCATCGATGTCACGCCGGGCCGTATCCGCACCGCGCTGGACGAGGGCAACATCGCCATCGTCGCCGGCTTCCAGGGCGTGTCGGCGGACAGCAAGGACATCACCACCCTCGGCCGGGGCGGCTCGGACACGACCGCCGTCGCGCTCGCCGCGGCGCTGGACGCCGAGGTCTGCGAGATCTACACCGACGTCGACGGCGTCTTCACCGCGGACCCCCGCGTCGTGAAGAAGGCCAAGAAGATCGACTGGATCAACTCCGAGGACATGCTGGAGCTCGCGGCCTCCGGCTCCAAGGTGCTGCTGCACCGCTGCGTCGAGTACGCGCGCCGCTACAACATCCCGATCCACGTCCGCTCGTCCTTCTCGGGACTTCCGGGCACCTGGGTCAGCAACGAGAATCCGCAAGGGGACGAGCCGGTGGAGCACGCCATCATCTCCGGAGTCGCTCACGACGTCTCCGAAGCCAAGATCACGGTCGTCGGCGTACCGGACAAGCCGGGTGAGGCCGCGGCCATCTTCCGCGCCATCGCGGACGCCGAGATCAACATCGACATGATCGTGCAGAACGTGTCCGCCGCCTCCACGGGTCTGACGGACATCTCCTTCACCCTCCCCAAGGCCGAGGGCCACAAGGCCATCGACGCCCTGGAGAAGGCGAAGGCCACCATCGGCTTCGAGTCCCTGCGCTACGACGACCAGATCGGCAAGATCTCCCTGGTCGGCGCGGGCATGAAGACCAACCCGGGCGTCACCGCCTCGTTCTTCCAGGCGCTGTCCGACGCGGGCGTCAACATCGAGCTCATCTCCACCTCGGAGATCCGCATCTCGGTCGTGACCCGCCAGGACGACGTCAACGAGGCCGTCCGCGCCGTGCACACGGCCTTCGGGCTCGACTCCGACAGCGACGAAGCCGTCGTCTACGGAGGCACGGGACGTTGAACGCGGCCGCGGCCCGGTCCGCCCCTGCTCCGGCACTCGCCGTGGTCGGGGCGACCGGCGCCGTCGGCTCCGTCCTGCTCCAGATGCTGTCCCAGCGGGCCGACGTCTGGGGCGACGTACGCCTGATCGCCTCCTCGCGCTCGGCCGGCCGCAGGCTGACCGTGCGCGGTACGGAATCCGAGGTGCTCGCCCTCACCGGAGACGCCTTCGACGGCCTCGGGGCGGGCGACATCGCGCTCTTCCTGACCCCGGCCGAGGTCTCCGCCCGGTGGGCCCCCGTCGTCACCGCGCGCGGGGCCGTCGTGGTGGACCAGTCCGCGGCCTTCCGCGAGGACCCCGACGTACCGCTCGTGGTGCCCGAGGTGAACGGGCACGCGGCCCGGATCCGCCCGCGCGGGATCGTCGCCGGACCCGACTGCGTGACCGGCGCGATGATCGCGGCGCTGGGCGCGCTGCACGCCGAGTACGCACTGGCCGAGCTGGCCGTCTCCTCGTACCAGGCGGCGAGCGCGGCCGGCCGGGCCGGCTCCGAGGCGCTGCGCCGCCAGTTGTCGCTCGTCGCCGGCAGCTCCCTGGGGGAGCATCCCGGGGACGTGCGCCGGGCCGTGGGCGAGGACACCGGGCCCTTCGCGGGGCCGCTCGCGCTCAACGTCGTGCCGTGGTCCGGTGAACTGCGCGAGGACGGCTGGTCCTCGCACGAGCTGGCCGTACGGGCGCAGACCCGCCGGATCCTGGACCTGGCGGAGCTGCCGGTGTCCGTGACCTGCGTACAGGTACCCGTACTGACCGGCCACTCGCTGACCGTACGGGCCCGGTTCGAGGGCGCAGTGGAGGCGGCGCACGCCCGGGAGATCCTGGAATCGGCGCCCGGGGTGGTCCTCGTGGACGACCCGGCCGCGGGGGAGTTCCCGACCCCTTCGGACGCCGCGGGAACGGATCCGGCCTGGGTGGGGCGGGTGCGGCGCTCGCTCGACGACCCGCGTGCGCTGGAGTTCTTCGTCTGCGCGGACAATCTGCGTCAGGGTGCCGCGTTGAATGCCACGCAAACTGCGGAGCTCATCGCAGCTGATTTTAGCCATTTCACTTTGTAGGATCATGAGCGATCCCTTGATCGAGGTGATGGCCCGAAGGCCGTCGTCGTAGACGACGCATGCCCGGGTGAGCGGCTACGCAAGAAGGCAATGAGAATCCCGCCGATGAATCTGCCGTGCGCGTACAACCCTGACGGGGTGACGCGTGTCCAACTGGCGTGGCAGAAGCATTGCTCGAACACCCCGTCATGGCGGCGCGCACCGGGACGCTCCCGATCCCCTCGCGTCTGCGATCCCGCACGCCCGGCGGGTTCCCGGTGATCGTTCCCGTGCCGCCCGCAGCGACGGCGTCCGGGACCCCCGCGCTGCCCGGGGTACCCACGGCGCCCGGCGCCCGCGCGTCCGTACCGACCAAGGACGGCCGGGTGCCCGGGCCGCGCGACAGCGCGGAGGACCTCGGGAGCAGGGAGCAGGCCGAGCCGGCCGAGGCGGTACAGCCGGCCGAGGTGGCCGAGCCGGCCGAGGTGGCCGAGCCGGCCGAGGTGGCCGAAGTGGTCGCGGGGACCACCGTGGACCACCTCACGGAGACCTACCAGGCCCACTACCGCTCGCTCCTGGGTCTCGCCGCGCTGCTCCTCGACGACACCGCCTCCTGCGAGGACGTCGTCCAGGAGGCCTTCATCCGCGTCCACTCGGCCCGCAACAGGGTCCGGGACCGGGAGAAGACGCTGGCCTACCTGCGCCAGACCGTCGTCAACCTTTCGCGTTCCGCCCTGCGCCGCCGCATCCTCGGCCTGAAGCTTCTGTCGAAGCCGATGCCCGACATGGCGAGCGCCGAGGAAGGTGCGTACGACCTGCTGGAACGGGACGATCTCATCAAGTCGATGCGCGGGCTCCAGCGACGCCAGCGAGAGGTGCTGGTGCTGCGCTACTTCGCTGACATGACGGAAGTCCAGGTCGCCGAGACCCTCGGCCTGTCGCTCGGTTCGGTCAAGGCGTACGGATCGCGGGGCATTGCCGCGCTGCGGGTGGCGATGGAGGCTGCGCGAGCATGAACGAGGACCGCACGACGAACGAGGACGAGGAACAGGTGCTCCCCGGACTGTCCGGCGGATCCGCCTCCGGAGGCCCGGAGGCCCTGCGCGAGCTCCTGCGCGCCAAGCCGAGCGCGTCGGGCGAGCCGAGCGCGCCGGTCACCTCGGGGGCCGCCGGTTGCGAGCCGGACGGCACCGGGCCGGCCGACGCAGTGGCCGACGGCAGCGGGCCCGCGACCACCGAGCCCGCGGTCGCCGAGCCAGCGACCACCGAGCCCGCGGTCGCCGAGCCAGCGGCCGCCGATCCCGCGGCCGCCGAGCTCGCCCCCGTCAGGCTCCTCGCCTCCGAGCCCGTGGGCGAGGAGGACGTGCTGCGCGATCTGCTGCGCGGGGTCGTCGGGGGGCTCGAACCCTCCAGTGACGCGCTGGAGCGACTGCGGTACGCGGTGCCCGCGCGCCGGGTCCGCAACCGGCGGATCCTGGTCGCCGCGGCGGCCGCCGTGGTGGTGCTGGGCGGCTCGGTCCCGGTGGGCCTGCACCTGGCCTCCGGGTCGGGCGGGAGCTCCGACCGTTCCGTCATGGCGGGCCACGGCCAGAAGGACGGGGACTCCAAGGACGGGTCCGGCCTGCACCAGAACGGCTCCTCCCGTCCGAAGCCCAAGCGGTCCTCCGACAAGGACAAGGACAAGGACAAGGACGGGGAGAACGGTGGCGCCAGCGCCTCGCCGGCCCCGGCGGACGGCCGCTTCCCGAGCATCGGCGGGCCGGACGCCATCCCGCCCCGCGCCCCCTCCGCCCTCCCCGGCACCCCCGGTACCGTCGGCGGCGGCCTGATCCCCCCGCCCGCCTCCTCGGACGTGCCCAACTGCACCCAGAGCCAGGTCGGCGTGGAAGGCAGCACCCGGGCCCCGTCGGCCGGCGGCAAGGTCTACGGCAGCTTCAAGGTCACCAACGTGTCGGGCCGCGGATGTACCGTCCGTGGCCCGGAGACCCTGACGGCGGGCCCGGCGAGCCAGGGCGGAGCCGCGGTGGCGGTCGTCAGCCACGTCACGGGCGATCCGGCGACCGGACTGCTGCCCGACCCGTCGGTGGAGGCCCTGCGGATGGTCCTCGCGCCGAACGCCTCGTACGAAGTCCGCTTCGCGTGGGTCCCGCCGGAGGGGGGCTGTCCCGTCGCGGACGGCTCCGGGGAGGCCAACACGCCGGAGGGCGGCTCCGGGGGCGCCCCGGACACCGGCACGGGCCAGACCCGGGCGGAGACCCCGCCGCTCGGTGCGGTGGTGTCCCACACGCCCAACACATCGGGTCCGGACGGCCCGACCACGCACACGACCATCGCCGAGGCGTGCGGCGGAACGGTCTACCGGACGGGCGTCATCCCGATCCGCTAGGCCGATCCGCTAGGCCGATCCCCTGGACCGATCCCCTGGACCGATCCCCTGGCCCGATCCGCCGGACCGGGGCGCTACGCCGGGCCGGCCCCGGCCGGGGCCGGCTCCGCCGGGTCCCGTCCGGCCGCCGGGGCCACGGCCCCGGTCCCGGGCTCGTCGACAAGGCCCGCCTCCGTATCGCGCAGGGTCTCCACCTCGCGCCGGTACAGCCGGAACCACATGAAGAGCACGAACGCCGCGAAGACGAACCACTCGCCGGTGTAGCCGAGGTTCTGGAAGGCCTTCAGGTCGAGCCCGGTGTTGACCGGAGCCCGCGCCGGTACCGGGGTCATCCCGTCGGCGGGCGTCTGCACGGTCAGCCAGGCGTCGTACAGGCCGTACGGCACGATGTTGACGAGCGAGGCGGCGCCGATGACGCCGAGCTGCCCGGCCGGCAGCCCGCCCTCGGAGTGGACGCCCTTGCTGGTGGAGTTCTCCGAGGCCTGGAGCGCGCCCGTCACCTCGACCCGGCCGGCCGGCGGGGCCGGGGCCCGGCCCGCGTCGGCCGTTCCGGGCAGCCAACCCCGGACCACGGGTACGGCCTTGCCGGTGTCGGTGCGGAGCAGGGTCAGGACGTAGAAGCCGGACTTCCCGTCGAGCCGCCGCTCGGGGACGAGGAGCTGGTCGGCGTACTCTCCGGAGACCGAGGCGAGCCGTCCGGAGGTCCGCTTGTCCACCGGGAGCAGCGATTCCAGCGGCGCGGCCGCCTGGTCGGCGGGGCGTGCGCTGGTCGCCTCCTTGTGGGTGTCGACGCGGTCCTCGAACCGGCCGAGCTGCCAGGTCCCCATGAACAGGCAGAAGGGGACGCCGAGCGCGACGAAGACGTTGATCCCCCACCAGCGCGGGGTCAGGAGAAACCGGTGCACGCCACCACCGTACGGGGGGTGCACCGGTTCGCGGGGGCCGGGGCCTGCCAGGTCCCTAGCGCGGCAGGTGCTTCAGCGCGAAGTCGATCTCCATCCGGACCTGCTTGATCCGCTCCTCCACGACGAGCGAGCCGTGCCCGGCGTCGTAGCGGTACACCTCGTGCTCCGCCCCGCGCGCCGCGAGCCGGTCCACGTAGTTCTCGATCTGCCGGATGGGGCAGCGCGGATCGTTGAGGCCCGCCGCGATGTGCACGGGAGCCTTCACCGCGTCCACGTACGTGAGCGGCGAGGAGGCCTCGAAGCGCTCCGGGACCTCCTCCGGGGTGCCGCCGAAGAGGGTGCGGTCCAGGGACTTCAGCGCCTCCATCTCGTCGTGGTACGCCGTCACGTAGTCGGCGACCGGCACGGCCGCCAGCCCCACCGCCCAGGCCCCCGGCCGGGTGCCGAGGCCCAGCAGCGTCAGGTAGCCGCCCCAGGAGCCGCCGGACAGCACCAGGCGCGCCGGGTCCGCGAGCCCGGAGGCCACCGCCCATTCCCGTACGGCGTCGACGTCCTCCAGTTCGATCAGGCCGACGCGGTGCTTGAGGGCGTCGGTCCACTCGCGTCCGTAGCCGGTCGAACCGCGGTAGTTGACCCGGACGACCGCGAATCCGTGGTCGAGCCAGGCCGCCGGGGTCGCGGCGAAGGCGTCGCTGTCGTGCCAGGTGGGCCCGCCGTGGATCTCGAAGACGGTCGGGAAGGGGCCCTCGCCGTGGCCGACGGGCCGCTGGGCGAGGGCGTGGATCCGCCCGCCGGGGCCCTCCACCCACACGTCCTCGACCGGTACGGAGCCCGGGGGCCGGAAACCGGGCGGGTCGAGCACGATCCCGCCCGAGGTGGACCGGATGACGGAGGGCTCGGCCGCGGAGGACCACTGGTACTCCACGGACCCGTCGGGCCGCGCCGTCGCACCCGACACGGTGCCCGGCGGGGTGTCCAGCCGTACGAGTTCCCGCGCGGCCAGGTCGTAGCGGAAGAGCTCGCTGCGCGCCTCGAAGCCGTGCTCGATCAGCAGCGCGGACCCGTCGGGGTACCACTCGGCGCCGACGTCGCCCGGCAGGTCGACGGCCAGCGCCTCCTCGGTGCCCGCGGCCACGTCCCACACCATCGGCTCCCACCGGCCGCGCCGCTGGTGGCCGACCAGCAGCCGGGTGTCCCCGGCGACGGGCGCGAAGCCGAGCACCATGAGCCCCAGCTCCTCGGTGCCGCCCTTGGAGTCGTCCAGTTCGGCGACGGTCTCGCCGTCCAGGGTGATCACGCGCAGGGCCGAGTGCATCGCGTCGCCGTGCTCGGTGTGCTCGACGGCGAGCAGGGTCCCGTCCCGGGACAGGTCGCCGACGCCGGCGGACTCGCGGTGCCGGTAGACGACGACGGGCTCCGACCCGTCGGGCCGCACCACGTGGATGGTGGTGCCGTCCTCGTCGGTGGAGCGCCCCACGACGGCCGTACCGTCCCGCCCGATGGCCAGCCCGGCGGGGTACGAGGCCTCCAGCCCGGGGGTGGCCGGCTCGTCGGGGCCGCCCGCGAAGGGCTGGCGGACCCAGGTGCCGAACTCGTCGCCGTCGGTGTCGGAGAACCACCAGAGCCATGCACCGTCGGGGGAGAGGGTGCCGTCGGTGGTCCCGTTGGGCCGGTCGGTGGCCTGCCGCTGGGTGCCGGTGGCGCGGTCCCAGGCGTACAGCTCGTAGGTCCCGGTGGCGTTGGAGACGAAGAGCGAGCGGTCGGGCGCGTCCTGCGCCCACTCGGGCAGTCCCACGCGCGGGGCCCGGAAGCGCTTCTCCCAGTCGGGCATGGCGGTGTCGTCGGTGTCGGGGGTGGCGTCAGTCATGCACCCCATGTAACCGGATCCGCCGCGGCCCGGCCCCCGAGATGCCGACGGGGCCGAAGGGGAGCAGGGTGGTGTGCGTACGCGGTCCCGCGTACGAGGCTGCGCGAAGGAGTGGCGGTCATGGCGAAGAAGGCGCGTACCGGCAAGCCGGCCCACCATGATTCAGAGCGTGCGATGGCGAAGAACACGGCGGCAGAGGCGCGCGCCAAGGCCGCCGTCCGCGACGTGCAGTCGATCGCCGCGAAGACCCGGGGCATGCAGCAGAAGGCCCAGGCCAAGCGGGGTTGAGCCGTAGGCTGACGCGATGCGGATGATCGTCCGGGGCGCCCGGCTGCTGCACAGCGAAGGTCTGCACGACGTCGAGGTCGGGGAGGACGGGCGGATCGCGCGCGTGCTCCCGTACGACGACCAGAAGGAGCCCCCGGCGACGGGGGTGCTGATCGAGGCCCACGGCGGCCTGCTCAGCTCGCCCTTCGTCGAGCCGCACATCCACCTGGACACGGCCCTGACGGCCGGGGATCCGCGCCCCAACGTCTCCGGGACCCTCTGGGAGGGCATCGCCTGCTGGAGCGAGCGCAAGAAGACCCTGACCCGCGAGGACGTGATCGCGCGGGCCACCGAGGTGCTGCGCTGGCAGGCGGCGCAGGGCGTCCTGCACGTGCGCACGCACTGCGATGTCACCGACCCGGAGCTGACCGCGCTCGACGCGCTGCTGGAGGTGCGCGACCGGGTCCGCGACGTGATGACCCTGCAGATCGTCGCCTTCCCGCAGGAGGGCATCGTCTCCTTCCCCCGCGGCGAGGCGCTGCTGCGCGAGGCGGTCCGGCGCGGGGCCGACGTGGTCGGCGCGATCCCGCACTTCGAGGACACCCGGGAGGACGGGGTGGCCTCGCTGGCCGTCGCCTTCCGGCTCGCCGAGGAGGAGGGGCTGCGGGTGGACGCGCACTGCGACGAGATCGACGACGAGCAGTCCCGGTTCGTGGAGGTGCTGGCCGCGCACGCCCTGCGCTCGGGGCTGCGCGGGCACGTGACGGCCTCGCACACCACGGCGATGGGCTCCTACGGCGGCGCGTACAGCTTCAAGCTCCAGCGCCTGCTGTCGCGTTCCGGGATCAACCTCGTCTCGAACCCCTTCGCCAACCTGAATCTTCAGGGCCGCTTCGACGCCTACCCCAAGCGGCGCGGCCTCACCCAGGTCAAGGAGATGCTGGCGGCGGGGGTCAACGTGGCCTTCGGCCACGACGACGTGATGGACCCCTGGAACGCGCTCGGCACCGGAAACCCGCTGCAGACCGCCCTCGTCGGGATCTACGCCGCCCAGCTCACGGGGGCCGACGAGATCCCGGTGGCCTTCGAGATGGTGACCGAGCGGGCGGCCCGCGTCCTCGGCCTCTCGCCCTCGGAGTACGGGGTCCGCCAGGGCAACCCGGCCTCCTTCGTGCTGCTGCCGGCCGAGTCCCCCACCGAGGCCGTCCGCCGCCAGGTCCGCCCCCGCTACGTCGTCTCGCGCGGCACCGTCCTAGCCGAGACCCCGGCGGCTCCGCCCCGCCTGCTGGCCTGGCCGGGGGACGAGGGCCCCTCGGAGGTGGACTTCCGGACCCGCCTACGCTGAGCGTCCATGACCTTTGTGACATGGACTCTTGACACTCCGTCCGGCCGGGCCGCGCTGGAGGTCGCCTCCGAGTACACGGACGCGGCGCTGCTGAACCATTCCGTCCGGTCGTACGCCTTCGGGGCCGAGTACGCGGACCGGCACGGGCTCTCGTACGACCGCGAACTCTTCTACGTCAGCGCGCTGGTGCACGATCTCGGGCTGACCGCGCCCTTCGACAGCCACACCCTGCCCTTCGAGGAGGCGGGCGGCCACGTCGCACGCGTGCTGACGGCGGGGCTGGGCTGGCCGGCGGAGCGGCGGGCGCGCGCCGAGGAGATCATCGTGCGGCACATGCGCGAGGACGTCGCGGCGGCCGAGGACGTGGAGAGCCACCTGCTCCAGATCGGTACGACCGCGGACGTCTCCGGGGTCGGCGTCGGCGACGCCGACCCCGTCTTCACGGCCGCCCTGCTCACCGAGTACCCGCGCCTCGGCTTCGGCGACGCCTTCTTCGCGCTGGTCGCCGACCAGGCCGCGCGCAAGCCCCAGTGCGCGGCGGCGGCCTACGTGGCGAGCGGGGCGAAGGAGCGCATCGCGGCGAACCCGCTCGACCGGCGGGGCTGACGGGAGGGCGGGGAGGCGCCGGGGCGGGGAGGTGCCGGGGCCGGGCCCCGCGGGGCCCGGCTCAGAAGAGCCCCAGGGCGTTGTCCAGGGACCAGACCTGCCAGCCCATCGCGAAGAAGGCGACCCCGGAGATCAGGGCCATCATCAGGTTCTGCCCCTGCTCGCCCCAGTCGTGGATCATCAGGATCAGGTAGACCAGGTTGAGCAGCAGCCCGGCGAGCAGGGCTATCGGGGTCAGGAACCCGACGATGAGGCCGAGTCCCAGGGCCAGTTCGGCGTAGGCGACGAGGTAGGCCATGAAACGCGGGTAGGGCTTCACGACGACGTCGAAGCCGCGCGTGACGAACCCCCAGCGGTGCTTCTCGGCCACGCCGGCGGCCCAGCGGATGCCGCCGCCGCCGAACCAGTCCTTCTTGTCCTTGTGCCGCCAGCTCTCCAGCCACCACAGCCCGAGCCCGATCCGCAGAACGGCGACCCATTCGGGCCCGCCGAGCCAGATGGTCTGCATCCCCGGTTCCTTCCCTCGTTCCCTCACGATGATCTGACGATGTGTCAGTTTCGAGGGAAGGGGAGGGGTGTGGCAAGGGGTTGACCGAGGAGAGGGGGCGGGAGGGGGCGGGGAGGGGGTGGGGAGGGCGGCCGGCAGGGCTCAGCGGCACACGACGGAGACCGCCTGGACCTGGTTGTTGCCGAAGCCCCCGTGGTTCCACGGCTGGTGGAGTGGCTGCGTGCGCCCCGAGGCGTCGGTGGCGCGGGCCAGCAGGGTGTGGCTGCCCGGGACGGCCGTCCAGTCGATGTGCCAGCCCTGCCAGGCGTGCGGGTGCCCGCCCTGCGGCAGCACCTCGGCGTCGGTCCAGCTTCCGCCCCCGTCGGTGCTCAACTCCACGCGCACGACGGGCCCGTGGCCCGACCAGGCGCGCCCGGCGAGCCGCACGGGACCGGGGGCGACGACCCGGGTGCGGGACATGAAGTCGGGGAATCCGGGCGGGATCAGCAAGGCGCGAGGGGCGATGCGGGTCACGGCCTCGCCCGCCTCCTCGGCGCTCTGCTTGTACCGGTAGGCCGTGGCCTGCTGGTAGCCGCCGAACGCCGTGTCGACGAGCTCGATGTCGCGCAGCCACTTCACATGGGCCATGCCGTACCAGCCCGGAACGACCAGCCGCAGCGGGTGCCCGTGCTGCGGCGGCAGGGGCCCGCCGTTCATCGTGTGGGCGAGCAGTACGTCCTCGTCCACGGGCAGCGGCAGACTGCGCCGGTAGTCCTGCTCGACGCCCCGTTCCACCCCGTGGTCGGCGCCCGTGAACACCGCCTCCACGGCGTCCGGCGCCACCCCGGCCTCCGCGAGCACCGCGCCCAGCGGCACCCCCGTCCAGTCGGCCGTCCCCACCGCCTCCACCAGCCAGGGCTGGCTGACCGGCCGCGGGGAGAGCCGGGCCCGCCCGTTGCCGGCGCACTCCATGGTGACCCGGCGGGTCACGGAGGGCAGGGACCGGAGGTCGCGCAGCCCGAGCTCCAAGGGGGTGCGGAGGTGGCCGCGCACGGTGAGGCGCCAGGTGTCGGGGTCGGGCTCGGTGCCCGTGTCCGTGCCCGTGTCCGGGATGTCGTAGTGCACGAGTACGTAGTGCAGCCCGGCCGGCGTGACCTCGTACCGCAGGGCCTCCAGCGGGAGCCCGTGGTTGCGCGCCGCGAGCGCCAGCTCGTCCTGGCCGATGCCCTCTCCGGGGGCGGCGATCCGGCCCGGGGGGCTGATCCCGGCCAGGGGGCGCTCCTCCATGGGCTCATGGTCCCGCGGTGGCGGCGGACCGGCTACTCCGCGTGCGGATCACTCCGGTGGGCTGTATGTATTGATCTGTCCCTTATGTGATCGGAGTGAAGCGTGGACGACTATCCACTGCTCAACCTGTTCTGGACCATGCTGTGGCTCTTCCTCTGGGTCCTGTGGTTCTTCCTGCTGTTCAAGGTGATCACTGACATCTTCAGGGATCAGGAGATGAACGGCTGGGGCAAGGCGGGCTGGCTGATCCTGGTGATCCTGCTGCCCTACCTGGGCGTTCTCGTCTACGTGATCGTCCGCGGCCGGAGCATGGGCCAGCGCGATATGAAGCAGGCGCAGGCCAACGAGAAGGCATTCCAGGAATACGTCCAGAAGGCGGCGGGCACCCCCCGCCACAGCCCGGCGGAAGAACTCGCGAAGCTGTCCTCCCTCAAGGAGAAGGGCGCCCTGACGCAGGAGGAGTACGACAAGGCCAAGGACAAGCTCCTGGCCTGAGGACTGCCCTCGCCCTCCCCTGCGAACGGGGGCCGGACCGCAGACGCGCGGTCCGGCCCCCGTTCGGGCGTTCCGGGTCGGGCCGTGGAGTTCGGGCCGTAAGGGTCGGGCCCGAAGGGCGGGTCGTGGAGGTCAGGCCGCGGCCGGGTCCGCGTCCTTCAGCAGGTCGATCAGGGACGAGCGGGCCCGGGCCACGCGGGAGCGGACCGTGCCTATCGGACAGCCGAGCATGAGCGCCGCCTCCGCGTACGGGAGGCCCATGAGCTGGGTGAGGACGAAGACCTCGCGGCGCTCGGCGGGGATCGCCGCCAGGAGCTCCGCGAGCGCGACGCCGTCCTCGAAGCCGGGTACGCCGCGGGGCTGGCTCTGCTCGGCCGCGGCCTGCCAGTCGTCTCTGTCGGCGATCTTGGGGCGGGCCGCCTTGTGGCGCAGGCTGTCCACCACGGTGCGCCGCGCGATCGAGAGCAGCCAGGTGCGGGCGGAGGAGCGGCCCTCGAAACGGTGGAGGCTGCCGAGGGCGCGCAGGAAGGTCTCCTGGGTCAGGTCCTCCGCGGACTGCGGGTCCGCGCTCAGGTAGGCGACGTAGCGGCGCACGTCGCGGTGCAGGGCGCGCACGAACTGGTCCACCGCGAGGGGGTCGCCGTCACGGGCGGCCAGCGCGAGCAGCGTGACGGCCTCGTCGGGACCGGTGGCGCGGCGGGCGGGGGTGGTGGGGACGGCCGTCATCGTGGTGGCGGCCGTCGGGCGGGTGAGCAGAGCAGTGGTCATCGCCTGGTGTCCTTCTGGGAATCCGGCCGGATTCGATGCCGCGTCGCGGGCGCAGTGGGTGCCGCGGGCAGTGAGGACGGCGCGGGCGGCGTGAGCAGCGCCGTGCTTGCGGTGACAGGGGCGGCCGAAGTGACCACGGTGGCCGAGTGACCGCAATAACGGCACTGCCTGGCGCGCCCGGAGAGCCCGGAAGCGGGCATCGCGAGGCCGGTGAACGGGTGGTACGGCCTGCCGGACGGCATGACCGATGCCCGAGGCGCGGTACGGGTACGGGTGCTGGGCCCGTGGCGCGTCGGGGAGCCGGCTGTCAGACGACAGCGATCCCGTGAGGTGGACCCCGTGAGGTGAGTGCGTCGGCGAGCAGCAGCCTGCGGGGCGTCCGGACCCGGCGGTTGCGGGAAAGGCGGACGCGGGGCCGTTGCGCGGGCGCGGGGAGGCGGAAGAACAGGCGCAGCGGTACGAGGAACCGGGCGGCGACGGCGCGCAGGACACGGAAGGCGCCGCGTTCCCCGTACGCGAGCCAGAGGCCGCAGACCAGGGCTGCCAGGAGGTGGCCCGCGAGCATGCCCGCCGGCGTCATGGAACCCATGGCGTGCGCGGTCGGCATCGGGAGGGCCGCCGCCACCGGCGCGGAGCCGTCGGCCATCCCGTGCACGGCGTGCATCCCGTGCGTCGCGGCCGCGCCGTGCACGTCCTGCATGACGTGCCGGGTGGCGCTGCCGGTGCCCGGCGGCGGGGTCGCCCGCGGGCCGAGCGCGGAGGGGGCGCAGAGCAGGTACTGGGTCCAGCGGCGGCCCAGGGAGGCCAAGGAGATGCCCGCCTCCTGCTGCCGTGCCGCCGCGGCCTGGGCGAGCGAGAACCCGCCGTGCAGGGCTGCCTGCACACCGACGGTCGCGGAGACGACGGCCGTGAGGCCGCGCTCGCGACCGGCGAGTAACCAGCCGGTCGCCGTGGTTCCGGCGAAGGCCGCGGCCATCCCCCACCAGGGGACGGAGGTTCCCGACATGAGGATGTGCGCGAGGGCCGAGAGCAGCACGCAGGTGGCCGCGAACATCGCGGCCCGTACGGCTCGGCAGCATCGACCCGGTGTCATGGCGTGGCCATCGTTGCACCGGCCGGGCGGGGAGGACAGGGGGCATCAGGTTTTCCACGTCCGGAAATCGAGCCATTTTGTGCTGTGGCGCACGCCACAACAGGCCCTGGGAACCCGGCTGTTCACTGGTCCGACTCCTGTTCCGGAATGGGCGGCCGGGATCAAGCCGGGGCCGATGGCCGGTGACCGAGGGCGAACAGCGGGACGGGGTGGGCGCGTGGTGGCGGACCGGAGCCGGCCGGTGAAGACGCCCGGGGCGGCCGCGGTACCGAGGGGTGGCCCGGCGGGCGGTCCGGCGGGTGGCCCGAGGGGTGACCTGACGGCTCTGCTCACCGCCGCCATGGCCTTCTCGATGCTCCAGCTCTTCCTCCTCGGCGCCCTCGGTCCGCGTCTGGTAGGGGAGTTGGGGGTCTCGCCCGTCGTGCTCGGCTGGACCACCACGGTCGGGTTCGGTACGGCGGCCGTGCTGTCGCCGCCCGGCGGCCGGCTGGTGGACCGGATCGGGCCGCGCCGTTCCCTCGTACTCCTGCTGTCGGTGTCCGCGGCGGCGCTCGCGCTGATCGGCGCCGCGCCGGGCCCCGGGTTCCTGCTCGCCGCGGTCGCGCTGGGCGGGCTGCCCCAGGCCCTGGCCAATCCGGCGACCAACAAGACGATCCTCGCCGTCGTTCCCGCCGTCCGTCGCGGGCCGGTGACCGGCATGAAGCAGTCGGGCGTCCAACTGGGCGCCTTCGCCGCCGGGCTGCCGCTCACGGCACTGGCCGGCGGGATCGGCTGGCGCGGAGCGGTGTGGACGGCCGCCGCCACCGCCGCGCTGGCGGCGCTGTGGGCGCTGCGCGCCCTGCCCGCCGACCCGCGGCCGGCCCCGGCAGGGCCCCGGCCCTCGCTCGTCCCGCGGGGAGCCATCGCCTGGCTGGCGGTGTTCTCCCTGTTCCTGGGCTGCGGGATCGCCTCGGTCAACACGTACGTGGCCCTCTACGGTGCGCAGCGGCTCGGCATGGGCCCCACCGCGGCGGGCGCGTTGGTCGCGGTGCTCGGCGTCGCGGGCATCGCCGGGCGGGTCGGCTGGTCGAAGGCGGCCCGGCCGGGGCGCGCCGAGTGGCTGCCGGGAGGCCTCGCGGCCGGCGCGGTGGGGGCGGCCGTCCTGCTGGTCGCGGCGCCGGGCGCGGGTCCGCTGGTGTGGGTGGCCGCGGTGGCCGTCGGGGTGTTCGCGGTAGCGGCCAACGCCGTCTCGATGGTCCTGGTGATGCAACGTTCCGCCCCCGGCCGGGCCGGCCAGGAATCCGCCCTGGTGGCCGCCGGCTTCTTCGCCGGCTTCGCCGTCGGCCCCCTCCTCTTCGGCCCCCTCGCGGACGCCGGCCGCTACCGGACGGGCTGGCTGCTGGTGGCGGCCGAGTTCGGTACGGCGTGCGCCGTGGCGGTGGCGTGGGTGGTGCGGGAGCGGATGAGGGAGCGGGCAGGGCGGTTGCGTTGACGGTTCCGGGGCGGGAGCGTCCCGGCGGTCCAGGCAGGGGTGTGCGGGTGGTGGGCGCATGGGCGGGGCGGGCGTTGGCGGAGGTCCTCGAGCAGGTGGCCCGCACGGCGGACGCTGTCGGCGAGGGGCGGTTCCCGCTGTACGCGGATCCCGGCACGGGGCAGTGGACGACGACCGGACGGGGTTCCTGGGCCGGTGGGTTCTGGGCGGGGCTGCTGTGGCTGAGGGCACGGAGCACGGGCGCCGAAGGGGACAGGGCCGCCGCCTCCGCCTGCACGGCGCGGCTGGCCGGCTGGGTGGACGCCGACACCTCCACGCGCGGGCTGATCCTCTGGTACGGGACCGTCCTGGCCGCCGGGGACGGCGGGGCGCAGGAGTTGCGCGGGCGGGCGGCCCGGGCCTGCCGGGCCGCGGTGGACGGGGAACTGGGGCTGCTGCCCTGGGGATCGGCGTTCGGGGGACCCCGGATGCTGGCCCGGGTGGACGGGCTGCCGGGCACGATCCCGCTGCTCGCCACCGTCGGGCCGGCGGCCGCGGCCTCGCACCTTCAGCGGCACCTGGCCCTGTGCCTCCCCGCCTCCGGGACGGAGGTCTGCCGGGCCCGTGACCTCGTACCGGCCTGGTCCTACGAGGGGGTGGCGGCGGGCTGGCTGGCGTGTGCGGAGCCGGCCCCGGGCTGGAGCCGGGGACCGGCCTGGCTGCTGCTCGCGCTGGCCGACGTACTGCACCGGCCCGCCGTGGCCGCGTGCCTGCCGGGGGACCCGCACGCGCTGGCGGAGCGTCTTGCCGCCGCGTGGACGGGGCCGGGCACCCCTCTCGTGCCGGCTGCGGACGCGGCCCGGCCGGACGGCCCCGCGGACACGTCCGCCGCGGCCGTCACGGCCGTCGCGCTCCTGAAGCTGTCCCTGCTCCCCGGTCCCCGGGCGGAGGTGTACGCGCGCCGCGCGGCGGAGATCCTGGAGCACCTGGTCGACCGTCACTCCCTTGGCGGGCGACTGCTGAACGGTTGCTACGACGCGCACAAGGGACTCGCCGTACGGCACCAACTCGTATGGGGCGACTTCTTCTTGGCGCTGGGGCTGGCCGGACTGGCCGGGCTGGCAGACCTGCGCGCCGTCTGACGGACGCGGTGATGCATTCGTGATGGTTCCGCGTGCAACCCGACCGCCGGGACGGGAGTCGACGACGCAGACCCTTCATGTCGTCTACGACCCTCGTAGGCCCCGTGACAACGTCGCCAGGCGCCCTCTGCCCGAGGTCCTGCTGATGCACTTCTCCGGCTGGCTCCTCTCGCTCGGGATGCTCGCCACGGGAGGGTTCATGGTGGCGGCCCCCTTCATGTGACGCCCGCGTCCCGCGTCCCCTTCGTGTCGTATCCCCGCAACACCCGCCGCGCCACCGCCGTGATGTGCAGTTCGTCCGGGCCGTCCAGGATCCGGGCCGTGCGACCCGAGCGGTAGAGGGCGGGCAGGGGGGTGTCGGGGCCGAGGCCGGCCGCGCCGTGGATCTGGACGGCCGCGTCGGTCACCTGCTGGAGCGTGCGCGCCGCGGCCACCTTGGCCAGGCCCACCTCCACGTGCGCGTCCCGGCCGGCGCTGATCCCGGCCACGGCCTCGTGGACGAGCGGCCGGGTGGTGCGCAGCGCCAGGAGCGACTCGAAGACGTGCCTCTGCACCAGCTGGTGTCCTCCGAGTGGACCGCGGGACCCGCTACGGGAGTTCACGCGCGCGCACATGAGGTCGAACGCGCGCTGCGCCTGGCCGAGCCAGCGCAGGCAGCGCAGGGTGCGGCCCAGTTGGAGCCGTTCCCCCGCGATGGCGAGGGCTCGGCCGCGTTCGCCGAGGAGGTGGTCGGCGTCCACGCGCACCCGGTCGAACTCGATCTCCCACTGCCCGGCGCCGCCCAGCACCGGCAGCTCCCGTACCACCCGGAAGCCCGGCGCCGAGGTGGGGACGACGAGCAGCGACAGGCCCGTACGGTCCCCCGGCTGCCCGTCGGTGCGGGCCAGGACGGTGACCAGATCGGCCTCGGCGGCGTGCGAGGTGAACCACTTGCGGCCGCTCACGGTCCAGCTCCCGTCCGCCTCTTCGACCGCGCGCGTGGAGGTGAGGTACGGGTCGGTGCCCGGGGTTTCCGGGTCGGTCATGGCGTAGCAGGCCCGTAGTTCGCCGGACGTCAGCCGCCGCGGGTACAGCGCGCGCACCCGGTCGCCGCCGTGCCGCCACAGCATCGTCGCGTCCAGCAGCGGCGCCGACCCCAGCGCGGCCGGTCCGTGGTCGCTCGCCCCCTCGGCCTCGGCGATCCGTGCGTAGCGCGCCAGATCCAGTCCCTGGCCGCCGAGTTCCACGGGGAGCGGCAGCGCCCACAGGCCCGCCTCCTTCGCCGCGGCCTGGAGTTCCCGCAGGGCCGCCGCCGCGGCCGGGCCGCCGGCGTCCAGCAGGGGCTCGCGGGACATCACCCGCTCCCGTACGAACTCCGTCACGCGAGCCCTCAACTCCCGCTCCTCGCAAGCCGGTTCGCCCGGGCCGCCCGCCGTGCTCCCTTCGGTGTCCGTCACTCGGTTCTCCACCACTTTCCTCCAGCCCGCCGGGAACCCGTGGGAACGGCAGTGCGACTGCCTTCCCGTGGAACTGGTCGGGCGGGCCCGCCCCTTGGTTCCCGCGTACGGGATCACCTGCGGCGCCGGCCGATCGCCGGGCCGGGAGAAGAGGAGAGGCATGGCGTCACCCGCCGTCACCCAGACCGCCCGGCCGCTCGGCGGGCTGCGTTTCACCGCCTCGGGACCGCCCGCGCTCGCCGGGCCGGTGGCCGAGCACCTGAAGGTGCTGGGAGCCGTCGCCGCGGCTGCCGGGTCGGCGGCGGATGCCGCAGGGGATCCCGAGGCCGCCCGCGTCACCCTGGAGGACCCGGACTCCGGGCCCGGCCTCCCCGCCCGTGCGACCGCCACCGTCGCCTGGGCTTCGCCGGAAGCGGCCCGGAGGGGCATCACCGACGAGGCGACGGCGCAGGCCGCCACCGGCATCATGGCGGTCCACGGCCGCCGCGACGGCCTGCCGCGGGGGCTCGCCGTCGACTACGCCACCGCGGCGACGGCCGTCCTCACCACGCAGGGGCTGCTCGCCGCCCTGCTGGCCCGGGCCAGGGGGTGCGAGGGCGCCGCCGCGCAGCCGCACACGTACGTGGACCGGGCCGGGCTGCTGGTCGTGTCCCAGTACCTCGCCGCGAGCGGCGCCGACGAGGGCGAAGCCGCCGAACTTGCGCCCGGGGGTCCGCCCTTCACCGCGGCCGACGGCACGCTCTTCGAGCTGGAGACCCTGGATCCGGGTCCCTGGGCCGGGTTCTGGCGGGCTCTGGAGGCACCCTCCGACGCGGTACGGGCCGGCTGGCGTCCCTTCCAGTTCCGGTACGCCACCGCGTGCGCCCCCTTCCCCGAGGCGCTGCACGCCACCGCCCGGGCCCACGGCTGGCAGCGGATCCGCGACGCCGCGGCCGCCTCGGGGGCCGAGGTCTGCCGGCTGCGGACCCTGGCCGAGCGGGCCGCCGAACACGACGGAGCCGCCCCCTGGACCCTGACCCCGTACGGCTCCGGGCCCTCCCCGTACGGCTCCGGGCCCTCCCCGTACCGCTCCGGAGCCGCCCCACGCCCGGTGGCGGCCTCCCGGGTGCCCGCCACCCCGGGGCCCCTCACCGGCATGACCGTCCTGGAGGCCGGCCGCCGCGTCCAGGCGCCGCTCGCCGCCCATCTGCTGGGGCTGCTCGGCGCCGAGGTGGTCCGGATCGAGCCGCCGGGCGGTGACCCGCTGCGCGGCATGCCGCCCGCCTGCTCGGGGGTCTCGGCCCGCTGGCTGGCCCTGAACCGGGGCAAGCGTGCCGTGGAGATCGACATCAAGTCGCCCGGCGACCGGCTGCGGCTGGCCGAGCTGGCGGCCGGAGCCGACGTGTTCCTGCACAACTGGGCCCCGGGGAAGGCCGCCGAGCTGGGCCTGGACTCCGCCGACCTCGCGCGGGCGAACCCCGCGCTCGTGTACGCGTACACCGGCGGCTGGGGCACGGGCCGGATCGCCGATCCGCCGATGGGAACGGACTTCATGGTCCAGGCCCGCACCGGCGTCGGTGAGGCCGCCCGCCCCGAGGGCGAGGTGCCCGCGCCCTCCCTGATGACCCTGCTCGACGTGCTGGGCGGGCTGCTCGGCGCCGAGGCCGTCCTCGCGGGGCTGCTGCTGCGCGAGCGCACCGGACGCGGGGTCCGCGTGGACTCCTCGCTGCTCGGCGCCGCCGACCTGCTCACCGCCCCGGCCCTGCGCCGTGCCCGGCGCGGGGAGGCGCCAGGTCGCCTTGGAGGCGGGGGCTTGGGTTTCTGCGTTCACGGTCACCCCACACACATTACGGCGTCACACCGCACCTCCCGGTCGCCGACC
>NZ_JBEXPT010000054.1:0-39734 GCF_040612195.1 Streptomyces sp. NPDC006450
CAGGGCGGCCAGGGCGGCCAGGGCGGCTCCCGCGACGGCGGCAAGGGCCGCCGCCAGGGCGGTCAGGTCGGCGGCGGTCAGCGTCAGGGCGGCGGCGCTCCGGCCCCCGCCAACAGCGCGATGGCGGACGCCCTGCGCCGTGCGGGGCTCAGCGGTCCCGACGAGCGGGGCGGCCGCAAGCACTAGCCGTCCGGGGCAGCGCGTACCGGATTGGCCGAATATGTACCCGACCTGGGGACATGCCTTGCCAACGCCTCCGGATGATCTGTAGGGATAACGGAACGCCCGTTCGTCTTCCGGCGAGCGGGCTTCCGCTTTTTCCCCCAGGCCCGCACTCCCGAGGCCGCCTCCACGGCTAAGGACGTCATGCCCCAGCCCCCGCACGCCTACCATCGTTGCCCGAGAAAGGGTCCGAAGAGGGAACACATGCGCCACCCTCAACCCAGTCTGCACAAACGGTGCGAGGCGATTCTCGGCCGTCTTGAACTGACACACCCCTTCTCGCTCGAAGGACTCTGCGAGCGGATAGCCGAGCAACGGGGCCGCCCCATCCGGCTCCACCCGCTGCCCAAGGAGGCCGCGGAGTCCGGCGTGTGCGGGCTGTGGGTCGGCACCGCCGACGTGGACTACGTCTTCTACGAGGCCCAGACCACCCCGCTGCACCGGGAGCACATCGTGCTCCACGAGATCGGCCACATCCTCTTCGGGCACCACTCGCTGGAAGCCCCCGCCGAGGACTCCGCGGGCCCCGGCGGGGCGGACGGATCCGTTCCCATCGTGCTGGGGCGCACCAACTACACCACCCGCCAGGAACGCGAGGCGGAGATGCTCGCCAGCATGATCCGCATCCGCACGGGGAACCGCGGACCGCACCTCGGCCACGGCGCCGGAGGCCGGGACACACTCGAACGGCTGGAGTCCGCGATGGGCTACGAGCGGCGCGGACGGGGGCCGGTCCACCGTGGCCTCTGACCTGATCGCCCTCGGCGACGCGTTCGCCGTCCCCAGCGTCGTCTGCCTCTGGGTCGCCGTCCTGCTCCGCGCGCCCTGCGCCCTGCGCGCCCCGCACCAGCGCGGCCTGTGGCTCGCCGTCGCCACCGCCGCGGCCGCCATGACCCTGAACCTCCCCGACGTCGTCGCGTACGCCATGGGTCGTGACCCGGGCTACGCGCACACCATCGGGCTCGTGCGCAATCTCATCGGCGTCCTCTCGGCCGGCGCCGTGCTCTACTTCGTGGCCGCCGCCACCCGAGGCCGCCGGCTCCAGATCGCCTCCGGCGTCGGCACCGTCCTCTGGCTGACCGTCCTCGTCGTCCTGGACACGGCCGCGCCCGCCCACGGCACGCACACCATCCCGCCGGCCGGCCACCCGGTGCCCTCCCTCGCGTACTGGCTGGTGCTGATCTCCGCCCACCTGCTCGCCAACACCATCTGCGTATCCGTCTGCTGGCGCTACAGCCGTCGCGCCGAGAGCCGGGGGCTCGCCGCCGGACTGCTGCTGTTCGGCCTGGGCACCGCGCTCGCCGGGGTGTTCTGGTTCGTGTACCTGCTCAAGGCGCTGTTCGGATTCACCTGGGCGCTGCCCGCGAACCCGCTCCTGATGAACGTGCACGGGCTGCTGCGCGCCGCCGCGATCCTCGTCCCCACGCTGTTCACCTTCCGCAGCACGGCCGCCGACATGGCCACCGCCTGGCGGCTGTGGCCGCTCTGGCGCGACCTGGTCCACGCGGTCCCGCACGTCGCCCTCAACGAGCCGCGCGCCGGCCGGGTGCTGGAACTGCTGTGGCCGCCGGTCCCGCGCAGCCTGCTCGTCTACCGCAAGGTCATCGAGACCCGCGACGCCATCCTGATCCTGGGGGAGTACGTCGCCCCGGGCGTGCCGGAGCGCGCGCGCAGCCACGTGACCGGCAGCGGAGTACCCGAACAGCGGGCCAGCGCGGCCGCGCTGGCCTGCGTACTGAAGGAGGCGCGGCAGGCGAAGCTGGCCGGGATCCCGCAACAGCGCTCCGACGAGAACGCCTTGGAGCTGCCCGCCGCCCTCCAGACCTCGGCAGAGGGAGGGAACCTGGAAGGCGAGACCCGCTTCCTGGTCGACGTGGCCCAGGCCTACGCCTCACCGGCCACGGCGGGCTTCACCGCGTGAGCCCGTGAACCGCGAGACCCGAACGTGCCCGACAGCCAGGAAGTGAACGTCTCTTGACCATGACCGTACTGATCACAGGGGCCAGCGCAGGACTCGGCGCGGCTTTCGCCCGCGGGTTCGCCGCGAAGGGCTGCGACCTCGTCCTCGTCGCCCGGGACAAGGGCCGCCTCGAAGCCGTCGCCGCGGACCTCGCCCGGGAATTCGGCTCCGTCTGTGAGGTGTTGCCCGCCGACCTGCTCGACGCGGGCGGCCTCGCGACCGTCGCCGAGCGGCTCGCCGACCGGGAGCGGCCCGTCGACATCCTGGTCAACAACGCCGGCTTCGGACTCCCCGCGCCCTTCCCGTACAGCCCGGTCGAGGACGAGGAGCGGATGCTCGACCTGCTGGTCAAGGTCCCGCTCCGGCTCACCCACGCGGTGCTCCCGGGCCTGCGCGAGCGCCGCCGCGGCGCGGTGCTCAACGTCTCCTCGGTGGCCGGACTGCTCCCGACCGGGACCTACGGCGCCGCGAAGGCCTGGATCACGGCCTTCAGCGAGTCGCTGCGCGTGGACATGGAGCCGTACGGGGTCCGCGTGCTGGCGGTGGTGCCGGGGTTCACCCGCACCGAATTCCAGGAGCGCGCGGGGATGGACGTCAGCGCCCTGCGCGACGCGGTGTGGCTGGAGCCGGGCGACGTGGTGGCGCAGGCCCTGAGGGATCTGGCGCGGCGCCGCCCGGTGAGCATCACGGGCCGGCACTACCGGGCGTACGCCCTGGCGGTCCGCCACCTCCCCCGGGCCTTCGTGGCCCGGAAGATGGCCCGCACGCGCCGTCCTGCGGCGGACCGGCCGCACGAGGGCTGACGCGGCGTCGTGTCAGCAGCCCGGTGCGCGGCCCTGTGGAAGGGCCGCGCACGCCTGGGTTGGAGGGCGAGTCAGCAGTCGCCGTCGTGGTGACCTCCGTAGCCGTAGTCGTCATCGTCGTCCCAGCCGCCGTGGTGCCAGCCGTTGTCGTCGTCGTGGTCCCAGCCTCCGGCGACGTAGCTCACGTGTTGGGCCGGGGCCGCCGCCGAGGCGGTACCCGCCGTGCCGAGTGCGGCTCCGCCGGCCATCAGCAGACCGGCAGCGGAGACCACGAAGAGGCGCTTCGCTCTCAGTGCAGACATGAGGATTTCCCTTTCCTGCCACCCTCCTCGAACCTCGCCGAGGCAAGAAGAATGGAACCGCGGGCCGCGTACGGATACGCGCAACGCGGGATCGGATACAGGGCCGCCGAACATGCGGAAGCACATGTACGCCTACCTCGGCGGCGTGGAACGGCCGGCCATGGGGCGTGCTCCGCGGTTGCGGCTCTCACCCACAAAGGCTAGTCGTGCTCGCGCCGGTCGGCATCTTGGGCGGGGCTCCGGTCTAGACCTCGGTGACCTTGCCGTCCGCGACGTGCAGCCGGCGGGTCACCTGGACCGCGTCGAGCATCCGGCGGTCGTGGGTGACCAGCAGCAGGGTGCCCTCGTACGCGTCCAGGGCGGACTCCAACTGCTCGATCGCCGGCAGGTCGAGGTGGTTCGTCGGCTCGTCCAGCACCAGCAGGTTCACCCCGCGCCCCTGAAGCAGCGCCAGGGCCGCCCGGGTGCGCTCGCCGGGGGAGAGGGTGGCCGCCGGGCGGGTCACGTGCGCCGCCTTCAGGCCGAACTTGGCCAGCAGGGTGCGGACTTCGGCCGGTTCGGTGTCGGGCACGGCGGCGCAGAAGGCTTCGATGAGCGGCTCTTCGCCGAGGAACAGGCCGCGGGCCTGGTCCACTTCGCCGACCAGGACGCCCGAGCCCAGGGTGGCGGAGCCGGAGTCCGGCGCGAGCCGTCCCAGGAGAACGGCCAGCAGGGTGGACTTGCCGGCCCCGTTGGCACCGGTGATGGCGACCCGGTCCGCCCAGTCGATCTGCAGGCTCGCCGGTCCGAAGGCGAAGTCGCCCCGCCGGACCGCCACTTCGCGCAGCGTGGCCACCACCGAGCCGGAGCGCGGGGCCGCCGCGATCTCCATGCGCAGCTCCCACTCCTTGCGCGGCTCGTCGACCACGTCGAGCCGCTCGATCGCGCGCTGCGTCTGGCGGGCCTTGGCGGCCTGCTTCTCGCTCGACTCGCCGCGCAGGTTCTTGCCGATCTTGTCGTTGTCACTCGCCTTGCGGCGGGCGTTGCGCACGCCCTTGTCCATCCAGTTGCGCTGCATCTGGGCCCGGCCCTCCAGGGCGGACTTCTTGCCCGCGTACTCCTCGAACTCCTCGCGCGCGTGGCTGCGGGCCCGCTCGCGCTCCTCCAGGTAGGAGTCGTAGCCGCCGCCGTAGAGGTTGATCTGCTGCTGGGCCAGGTCGAGTTCGAGGACCTTGGTGACGGTGCGCGTGAGGAACTCGCGGTCGTGACTGATCACGACGGTGCCGGCGCGCAGCCCCTTCACGAACTGCTCCAGACGCTCCAGACCGTCGAGGTCGAGGTCGTTGGTCGGCTCGTCGAGCAGGAAGACGTCGTAGCGGGACAGCAGGAGCGAGGCCAGTCCGGCGCGGGCGGCCTGCCCGCCGGACAGCGCGGTCATCGGCAGGTCGAGGCCGACGGACAGCCCGAGGTCGTCGGCGACCTCCTGGGCCCGCTCGTCGAGGTCGGCGCCGCCGAGGTTCAGCCACCGGTCCAGGGCGTCCGCGTAGGCGTCGTCGGAGCCCGGGACCCCGTCCACCAGGCCCTGCGTCGCCGCGTCCAGTTCCTCCTGCGCGGCGGCCACCCCGGTACGCCGGGCCAGGAACTCGCGGATGGACTCGCCGGGGCGCCGCTCGGGCTCCTGGGGGAGGTGCCCGACGGCGGCGGAGGGCGGGGAGAGGCGCAGCTCACCGGTCTCGGGGGCGTCCAGCCCGGCGAGCATCCGCAGCAGGGTGGACTTCCCGGCGCCGTTGACGCCGACGAGACCGATGACGTCGCCGGGCGCGACGACGAGGTCGAGATCGGCGAAGAGCGTGCGCTCACCGTGCGCGGCGGTGAGCTTCTTGGCGACGAGGGTTGCAGTCATGATGTCCCGATCCTATCCGCGCCCCGCACGTCCGGGTCCCGGGGCCGGGGCGGAGCTGCGGCCGGCCCGGAGGGTCAGGCGCCGACGAGTCGCAGGGCCGCCCACAGGGCCGTCACCGCCGCGGCGAGGGCCGGCACGGTGGTCAGCAGGCCGAGCCGGGTGAAGTCCCCGAGCGTGACTCCGTCGTACCTGTCCGCGTGCAGGATCCGCCGCCACAGCAGTGTGGCCAGTGATCCCGCGTAGGTCAGGTTCGGGCCGATGTTCACGCCGATCAGTACGGCGAGCACCGGCCCCGCGCCGCCCACCGCTGCCACCGGGAGCAGGGCCAGTACCGCGGGAAGGTTGTTGATCAGGTTGGCCAGTACGGCGGCCACCGCCGCCACCGCGAGCAGCGCCGGCAGGGAATCCCCGGCCGGGGTCACCCGCTCCAGCCCGTCCCCGAGCCCGTGGTCCACGACCGCCCGCACCACCACCCCCAGCGCCAGCACGAACAGGCAGAACGCCGGCGCCGCCGAGCCCAGGATCCGCACCGGGGTGGTCTCCCTGCGCCGCAGCGCCCGTACGGCCAGGACGAGCGTGCCCGCGAGCGCCGCCCAGGCGGGGCTCGCCCCCGCGAAGGAAGCGAGCGCGAAGCCGGCCAGGGTCAGCGCGAGCACCCCGGCCGCGAACCGGGGCAGCGGCTCCGGCTCCACCGCCTGCGGCACGTGCTCCGGGGGAGCCGCCAGGTCGCCGCGGAAATACCGTCGGAAGACCGCGTACTCCACGCCGATCGCCGCCAGCCACGGCAGGGTCATGAGCGCCGCGAACCGGGTGAAGGACAGCCCGCTCGCGGCGAAGGCCAGCAGATTCGTGAGGTTGGAGACCGGCAGGAGGAGCGAGGCGGAGTTCGCCAGGTGGGCGGTGGCGTACACGTGCGGGCGCGGCCGGGCCCCCAGCCGGGAGGCCGTCGCCAGCACCACCGGGGTCAGCAGCACCACGGTCGCGTCCAGGCTCAGTGACGCGGTGACGACCGAGGCCACGGCGAAGACCCCGCCGAGCAGCGCCACGGGCCCGCGCCCCGCCGCCCGCCGGGCCACCGCCGCCCCGGCGGCCTTGAACAGCCCCTCGTCGGCGCAGAGCTGGGCCAGCGCCAGGATCACGGCGAGGAACCCGACCACCGGCAGCAGCTCGCGGGTCTGCGCCCACGCGTCGGCGGCCGGTACGACGCCCAGGACGACGAGCAGCCCGGCGGCGGGCACGGCGGCCGCGGCCTCCGGCAGCCCGCGCGGGCGCAGGACGGCGAAGGCCAGCACCCCGAGAAGGAGGGCGACGGCGAGACACGCGGCGGCGACGGGGTACAGGACGGGCTCCGGAGCGAGGGGGAGGCGGGGGGAGGGAAGCGGGAGGGATGCGGTGGCCGGGGCGCCGCGTGGGCGGCGGGGCCAGGACAGGATCGCACCGGGACCCGCATGGCCGGATAGGTGGGGTGCACGTCATTGCGGCCCTTGAGCGGGGTGCCACACGATGAGGTCATGTCGTCGCGAAACGTAGTCGTCGTCCTCTACGACGGCGTGCAGAGCCTGGATGTCACGGGGCCGATGGAGGTGTTCTCCGGCGCCGACCGCCACCCCGGTCCGGCGCGGTACACGCTCCGCACCGTCTCACCCGGCGGCGCCCCGGTCCGCACGAGCAGCGGACTGCGGCTGGTCCCGGACGGGGAACTGGAGGGCGAGCGCCCGGGCCCCGGGACCACCCTGCTGGTGCCGGGAGGCCGGTACACGGGGGACTTCGCGCCGGAGATCACGGACTGGCTCCGCGCGTACGGCCGCTCCGCGCAGCGGCTGGTGTCCGTGTGCACCGGCGGCCTGCTGCTGGCCGAGGCCGGACTGCTGGACGGACGGCGCGCGACGACCCACTGGTACGTGTGCGCGCAGATGGCCCGGGACTACCCGGCCGTCACGGTGGAACCCGACCCGATCTACGTCCGCGACGGGCCGGTGGCCACCTCGGCCGGGGTCACGGCGGGCATCGACCTCGCGCTGGCCCTGGTGGAGGAGGACCACGGGCGGGAACTCGCGCTGTCCGTCGCGAGGCACCTGGTGGTCTTCCTGCGGCGGCCCGGCGGCCAGGCACAGTTCAGCGCGCAGCTCACGGCGCAGACGGCGCTGCGGGAGCCGCTGCGCGAGGTGCAGCACTGGATCACGGAGCACCCGGGGGAGGACCTGAGCGTGGAGGCCCTCGCCGCGCGGGCCGCGCTGTCGCCCCGGCACTTCGCACGGTCCTTCCAGGCCGAGACGGGGGTGACACCGGGGCGGTACGTGGAGCGGGTACGGGTCGAGCACGCCCGGCGGCTGCTGGAGGAGGGCGCCGAGGGCATCGCCCAGATCTCCCGGGCCTGCGGCTACGGCAATCCGGAGGCCCTGCGCCGCGCCTTCGTGAAGACCCTGGGCCAGCCCCCGGCCGAATACCGCCGCAGGTTCGGCCCGCCAGGCCGGCGGGTCCCGGCGCCCCGGACCCGGTCGATCCCGACAGAATCTCCGCCGGCAGTCCTGACCGAAGTTCCGGCAGATGGTCCGCCGGCAGTCCCGACCGAAGTTCCGGCAGATGGTCCGCCGCCAGTCCCGACAGAAGTTCCGACAGAAGTTCCGGCAGAAGTTCCGACAACCGCTCCGGAGGAGCCATGCAGATCGCCGTACTGCTCTACGACCGGTTCACCGCCCTCGACGCCATCGGGCCCTTCGACACCCTCGGCCGCCTCGACGGTGCCGAGACCGTCTTCGTCTCCGAGCGGCCCGGGCCCGTACGGACCGACAACGGGTCGCTCGCTCTCGTCGCCGACAGGGGGCTCGGCGAGGTGACGCGGCCGGACATGGTCATCGTTCCCGGCGGGCCGGCCCCCGACGTGGAGATGGGCAACCCCGTCGTCCTCGACTGGCTGCGGGCCGTCGACGCCACCACGACCTGGACCACCTCCGTCTGCACGGGCTCGCTCCTGCTCGCCGCCGCGGGCCTGCTCGACGGGCGGAGGGCCACCAGCCACTGGCTGTACCTCGACGAGCTGACCCGCCTCGGGGTGGAGCCCACCGGTGAGCGCGTGGTCATCGACGGGAAGTACGTGACGGCCGCCGGGGTGTCCTCGGGGATCGACATGGGGCTCACGCTCCTCGGCCGCATCGCGGGGGACGAGTACGCGCAGATGGTCCAGCTGATGACCGAGTACGACCCGCAGCCCCCCTACGACGCCGGTTCCCCCGAGAAGGCGCCCGCCGACATCGTCGCGCGGTTGCGTGCGTTCAAGCCTTCGGCGGAGTCCAGGTGAAGGCGGGCGCGCGCCGTTCCAGGAACGCGGCGACCCCCTCCGCGACGTCGCCGCTCGCGGCGGCCTGGGCCGCCCAGTACGCGTCCCGGTCCGTGCGGCCGTCCGCGAACTCCTTCGCCGAACTCTGCGTGAGCTGCGAGCGCGTGGCGAGGATCCGCGTGAACTCCGCGACGCGTTCCGCCAGTTGCCCCACGGGCAGCAGCTCGTCCAGCAGTCCGGTGCGCAGCGCCCGCTCCGCGTCGATCAACTCGGCAGAGAAGAGGAGGTACTTGGCGGCCGCCGGACCCACCAGGGAGGCGAGGCGCCGGGTGGACGAGGCCGGGTACACGATGCCCAGCTTCGCCGGTGTCACCCCGAAGGAGGCGCCCTCCTCCGCGAAGCGCAGATCGCAGGCCGCGGCCAGCTGACTGCCCCCGCCCACGCAGAACCCGCGGATCGCGGCGAGCGTGGGCTTGGGGAAGGCGGCGAGTGCCTCCTCCGCCGCCACGGCCAGGGCCTGCGGGTCCTCGTCCCCGGTCAGCGAGGAGATGTCGGCCCCCGCGCAGAAGGTCTCGCCGGCCCCCGTCAGGACCAGCACCCGTACGGCGGGATCCGCCGCGAGCCCGGCCAGCAGGTCCGGCAGCCCGCGCCACATCGCGGCCGTCATGGCGTTGCGCTTGGCGGGGTGCGAGATCACGACGGTGGCGACGCCGTCGGAGACGGAGGAGAGGAGGGCTGCGTCCATGCGCCGGATGCTATCCCGGACGGTCATACCTATGATCAAGAGACCGGTCCCCGGCAGTTCGGCGGACCGGCAGGCGGTCGAAGGGTCCGAGGGTTCGTCGGGGGCAGCGAGAGGTGGCGCGTCCATGGACGCAGACCGTGCCGGGCGTGCGGACCGTACGGGTTCCCAGGGAATGCAGGACGACAAGAAGAAGGTCAGCCGCAGCTTCGCGCTGATGGCCCTGCTCGGGGCGCTCCTGGTGGTGGCCGGTCTGGTCGGCCTCGTCTACACCGCCGTCGCCACCCTGACCACGATGGTCCTCTTCGGCTGGCTGCTGCTGTTCGGCGGCGTGGTGGGCCTGCTCCAGGCGATCCAGTCCCGCAAGAGCAACTACTTCTGGCTCGCCGTCATCGTCGCCGCGATCAACATCGCGGCCGGTTTCGTGATCCTGCGCCGTCCGGAGGCGAGCGCGGAGGCGCTCACCATGTTCGCCGCGCTGCTGTTCCTCACCGGCGGGGTGTTCCGGCTGGCCGGCGCCGTCGTGGTGCGCGGCGCGCACCTCGGGCTGACCCTGGTCCAGGGTGCCTTCGGCATCCTGCTGGGCCTGCTGATCCTCGCGAACTGGCCCGGCAGCAGCCTGTACGTGATCGGTGCGTTCTTCTCCCTCGCGCTGCTGTTCGACGGCCTGAGTCTGATCGCCGTGGGCATGGGAGCCCGCCGCATCCTGGGCTTGGTCAGGGACGACGAGGTTCCGGTGACGCCGGCAGGGACCGTGGCCGCCGCGCCCGAGACGCACGAGGCCGCCGGGAAGCGTCCCTCAGAAGATCAGGAACGGTCGAACAACTGACTCTGTCATACGCCAGCGGTCAGAAAGTGTCCGATTGGTGCTGACTTCTGGTCAGCGGTCGGGCCCGGAGCGGTCCGGTCCCCACTCTTGACGTGTGCAGACGATCGAGCGTGAAGACGGGGGCCGGGAGATGGATGTGAGCGGGAGCGTCCCGCCAGTCAAGGGGGAGGAGCCGGAGGTCGCGGCCGCCCCCCTCGCGTACGAGGGGGTGTGGCGATTCACGGCACCCGCGGTAGAAGAATCCGTTCCGCAGGCCCGCCGCGCGGTCCGTGACCTGCTCGGCCGCCAGGAGGTGCCGGCCGACCGGGACCTGGTCTACTCCCTGCTGCTGATCGTCTCCGAACTGGTGACGAACTCGGTCCGGCACGCGGCCCTGCTCTCGCCGGAGGTAGCGGTGGAGGTGGCCATCGGCCGGGAGTGGGTACGGGTGGCCGTCGAGGACAACCACCCGTACCGCCCCAAGGCGCTGGAGGCCGATTTCGGCCAGACCGGCGGCCGGGGCCTCCTCCTCGTCCGGGAGATCACACGGGAGGCCGGCGGGGTCTGCGACGTCGAGCACACCTCCACGGGCGGCAAGGTCATCTGGGCGGCCCTGCCGCTCACCACGGCCCCCGCGTCCCCCGCCGCCACCCCGACCTCGGCGGTCTGAGCCCGCGCGGGGCCGCGACCGGCCGCCACCGGGCGCGACCGGGCGTGAGCGGACAACGGCCGGCAGGACCGCGACATCGCCCGGCACGAAGGCATGACCGCGAGGTCACCGGCCGGGGCCGGCTGCTACCAGCCCGCCGTGTCGCCCGTCAGCTCGCGGATCGCGGGCCGGGCCGCGTCGAGCACGGTCATGAACCAGGCCGAGAACGGTGCCTCGGCGTGCCGCTTCGCGAGTTCCTCCGCGGTGACGAAGGCGGTGTCCGCGATCTCCTCCGGATCCGGCCGCACCGACCGCTGCGCGAGTCCCACGAACAGGTGGTTGTACTCCTGCTCCACGAGCCCCGACGCCGGGTCCGGGTGGTTGTAGCGCACCGTGCCCGCCTCCGCGAGCAGCGAGGGCGACAGCCCCAGCTCCTCCTGGGTCCGCCGGGCCGCCGCCGCGAACGGCGACTCCCCCGGGTAGGGGTGGCCGCAGCAGGTGTTCGACCAGACGCCGGGGGAGTGGTACTTCCCGAGGGCACGCTGCTGGAGCAGCATCCGGCCCTGCTCGTCGAAGAGGAACACCGAGAACGCCCGGTGCAACTGGCCGGGCGCCTGATGGGCGGAGAGCTTCTCCGCCGTCCCGATGGTGTTGCCGGACTCGTCGACCAGTTCGAGCATGATCGGTTCTTGAGCGCCGGTGCCGGTGGTCGCACTGTTCGCGGCGGTGGCTGGTGTGGTCGGCATACCCATCCTTCGCTTCGGACTTCGGCTTTCAGTCTGCCGTACAAATGGGGATTGCCCCCACTTCGGTGATCTGCGCATGTCCGCCCCCCGTCGCGTGATATGCGACGGGGGGCGGAGCGTGCGGTCGGGTCAGTTCATCCGGTCGCGGGCCGTCACCCGCATCAAACCCCGAACGGGGCCGGGTACTTGATCGTGCCTGCGGGGACCGGCACCGAATCGTCGAGGACCAGCGCCATCATGGCCTCGTCGGGCACCTCGAAAGGCGCCCCGATCCCGAAGCGCGAAGCCGGCACGAACCCGAAGCGCGCGTAGTACTCGGGATGTCCGAGGACGAGCACGAGCTTCTCCCCGCGCTCCGCGGCCGCCGCGAGCAGCGCCCGTACGACCGCGCTGCCGGCGCCCGAGCGCTGCAGCGCGGGAGCGGCGGCGACCGGGGCGAGCGCGAGCGCCGCGACCCCGTCCACCTCGCACCGGGTCAGCAGGGCGTGCGCCGCGATCGACCCGTCCGGGCCCTCGGCCACGTAGGAGAGACCGGGCAGCCAGGAGCCGTCCGCGCGCAGGGCGTCCACGAGGTCGGCCTCGGCCGGGGTCCCGAAGGCGGCCGAGTGCAGCGCGTGCACGGCGGCCGCGTCCCCGTCCGCCTCGGGGCGGACGGGCCGGGCCCCGCCGTCTCCGGCCGTCACCGGCCGCAGGACGTAGGCGGTGTACCCGTACTCGTGCCCGTACCGCTCCCGTACGGCGATCTCCTCGCGTACGAAGCCCAGCGCGGCCGCGGCCTCGGGCCCGGCGGGCTCCGGCGCCCGGACCACCCGCTCACCGAGCGGACCGTAGTAGGCGGCCCAGTCGGAGTCCGGATGCCGGTGGACGCCGAGCACCTGGTAGCCGGCGGCCTGGATGGCGGCCAGGTTGCGGGCGGTGGAGCGCAGGGCGTAGTGCGGGTCCCAGAAGGCGCGGACGCCGGCGGAGGGCTCGTCGACGGTCCATTCGCATTCGCTCAGGACCAGGGTGCCGCCGGGGGCGAGCAGCCGCTTCCACCGCGCGAGCGCGTTGGCGAAGCCGATGGTGTAGGCGGAGCCCTCGGCCCAGACGAGGTCGAAGGAGCCGTCGGGGTAGGTGAGGTCGCCCATGTCCGCCTTGACGGCGCGGACACGGCCGGAGAGCCCGCGGGCCGCGGCGGCGGCACGGAGCTCGTCGAGGAAGCTGTCCTCGAGGTCGACGGCGATGACGTCGGCCCCGTTGCCGCCCGCCTCGGCGGCGAGCAGCAGGGCGCTGGGGCCGGGGCCGCAGCCCAGGTCCAGGGCGCGCGGCCGCTCGGGCAGCGGTCCGCACAGGGACAGCAGGTGGCGGGTGGTCGCCTCGGAACCGGGGCTCTGCCGGGGCAGGCCGCGGTGCAGCTCGGAGAACGCCTCGAAGAACAGGTCGTTCTGGGTGCTGAAATCGGTGGTGTGGGAGTTGCTGGTGTTACCGGTGTTGTCGGTCAACGTGAACCCTTGAAAGGGGGCTCCGGCCGACGGGGGTGATCGGTGTGATCAGACCCGGCCGGACGCCCGGAAGGAGAGGGGGATGAACCGGAGTGCGCTGCGCTGGGCGGCGACGCCTGCGACGGTCATCAACCCCACCTCTTTCTTTCCTTCGTCACATTCCGCGTGACATTCGGGCGATTGGGACGCTTTTGCGAAACTCGTACACGTCTGCGGCCCAGCCTAACAGCAGCGGTACCCGCAGCGGTTTGTGATCGCTCCTCCCGATCGTCAATGATGATCGGCACAGGGTCGACAGGCCCGTGATTTTCGGCTTATCGGTGCGTAAACAGGCGGTGAACCCCTGCTTCCGTTCATCCGATAGCCTCTGCCGACGTGCCGCCGGCCCACCCGGCGCCCGTTTACCCGTGTGCGTGCAAGGAGTGAGTTCGTCTGCCGACCGTCATCCTTACCGGCCTGCCGGTGCCCGGATCAACGCTCGCCGGCGAGCTGCGCTCCCTCGGCTTCGAGGTCCGCCCCGCGGCCACCCCGTCGGACACCGCCGCCGCGCTGGCGCTGGTACCCGCCGAGCAGCGGGTGGCCGTCGTGGACGGGGAGTTCGTCGGGCACGTGCACGCGCTGCGGCTCGCGCTGACCGACCCCCGGTTCGACGCGTGCGCCGTCACCGGCGCCTTCGCCGTGCAGCCCGGCGCCCGCGCCGCCCTGGACCGGGCCGCCGCGCTCGACGCGACCGCACCCGTGGGCGACGGCCCGTTCCCCGACCGGCTCGCCGCCGCCGTGGAGTCCACCGGCACCCCCGTGCACCGCCCCGAGCTGGGCACCCTCGTCGCCGCCGTGCCCGCCACGGCCGCCGAGCGCGCGAGCGCCGCCGCCGCCGTCGCGGCCGTCGACGACGAGGCCGTCCGGCTGCGCACCGCCGTGAAGTCCCGCGACGGGTTCTTCACCACCTTCTTCGTCAGCCCGTACTCGCGCTACATCGCCCGCTGGTGCGCGCGCCGCGGACTGACCCCCAACCAGGTCACCACCGCCTCGCTGATCACCGCGCTGATCGCGGCCGGCTGCGCGGCGACCGGAGACCGCTGGGGCTACGTCGCCGCCGGTGTGCTGCTCCTGGTCTCCTT
Source organism: Streptomyces sp. NPDC006450 (assembly GCF_040612195.1). Lineage (NCBI taxonomy): Bacteria > Bacillati > Actinomycetota > Actinomycetes > Kitasatosporales > Streptomycetaceae > Streptomyces > Streptomyces sp. NPDC006450. Next base: position 13,994 of record NZ_JBEXPT010000054.1, read on the forward strand.
CGTCCTGGACTGCACGGACGGGCAGCTCGCCCGCTACTCGCTCCAGTACTCGACGATGGGCGCCTGGCTCGACGCCACCTTCGACCGCGCGAAGGAGTACTCCTTCTACGCGGGCCTCGCGCTCGGCGCGGCGAGAAACGGCGACGACGTATGGGCCCTGGCGCTCGGCGCCATGATCCTGATGACCTGCCGGCACGTCGTGGACTTCGCCTTCAACGAGGCCAACCACGACGCCACGGCGAACACGAGCCCCACTGCGGCCCTCTCCGACAAGCTCGACAGCGTCGGCTGGACGGTCTGGGTCCGGCGCATGATCATCCTGCCGATCGGCGAGCGCTGGGCCATGATCGCGGTCCTCATCGCCTTCACCACCCCGCGGATCGTCTTCTACGCCCTGCTCGTCGGCTGCGCCTTCGGCGCGCTCTACACCACGGCCGGCCGGGTCCTGCGCTCGCTGACCCGCAGGGCGAAGCGGACCGACCGGGCCGCACAGGCCCTCGCGGACCTCGCCGACTCGGGCCCCGTCGCCGAGCTCACGGGCCGGGCGGTGGGCCGGCTGGCCCCCGGCGCGGGGATCGTCGCCGCCGTGATCGGCTCCGGCGCCCTGCTGTGGGCGGCCTGGGCGTACGAGTTCGGCGCCCGCCAGGTGATCGTCGCCGCCGCGTTCTACGCCGTACTCGCCGGCGCGGCCGTCGCCCGCCCCCTCAAGGGCGCGCTCGACTGGCTCGTGCCGCCCGTCTTCCGCGCGGCCGAATACACCACCGTCTTGATCCTCGCGGCCAAGGCGGACGTCCCCGGGGCCCTTCCGGCGGCATTCGGACTGGTCGCGGCGGTCGCCTACCATCACTACGACACGGTCTACCGCATCCGCGGTGGCACCGGCGCGCCCCCGCACTGGCTGGTGCGGACGATCGGCGGACACGAAGGCCGGATCCTGTTGATCACGGTCCTGGCCTCCGTCCTGGCGGCGCGCGCCGTGGACTTCCCCGTCGCGCTCACGGCCCTCGCCGTGTTCGTGGCACTCGTGGTGCTCGTGGAGAGCATCCGCTTCTGGGTGTCCTCCGGGGCACCCGCCGTACATGACGAAGGAGAACCAGCATGATCGGCCTCGTCCTCGCTGCCGGAGCCGGACGCCGCCTGCGTCCCTACACCGACACCCTGCCCAAGGCCCTCGTGCCCGTCGGACCCGAAGGGGACGAGGCGAGCATCACGGTCCTCGACCTGACGCTCGGCAACTTCGCCGAGGTCGGCCTGACCGAGGTCGCCATCGTCGTCGGCTACCGCAAGGAAGCCGTGTACGAGCGCCGCGAGGCCCTGGAGGCCAAGTACGGCGTCAAGATCACGCTGATCGACAACGACAAGGCCGAGGAGTGGAACAACGCCTACTCCCTGTGGTGCGCCCGTGACGTCCTGAAGCAGGGTGTGATCCTCGCCAACGGCGACACCGTCCACCCGGTCTCGGTCGAGAAGACCCTGCTCGCCGCCCGCGGCAACGGCCAGAAGATCATCCTCGCCCTCGACACGGTCAAGAACCTGGCCGACGAGGAGATGAAGGTCATCACCGACGGCGGGAAGGGTGTGCAGCGCATCACCAAGCTGATGGACCCGGCCACCGCGACCGGCGAGTACATCGGCGTCACCCTCATCGAGCCGGACGCCGCCGAGGCGCTGGCCGAGGCCCTGAAGACCACCTTCGAGCGCGACCCCGACCTCTACTACGAGGACGGCTACCAGCAGCTCGTCAACGACGGCTTCACCATCGACGTGGCCCCCATCGGCGACGTCAAGTGGGTCGAGATCGACAACCACGACGACCTGGCCAAGGGCCGGACGATCGCATGCCAGTACTGACGAGGCTCATCCCCTCGCCCGTCGTCGTCGACATCAGCCGCGGCGCGATGGACGATCTGGCCGGCCTCCTGGCCGACCAGCGCGTCTCCGCGTCCGGCAAGCTCGCGATCGCCATCAGCGGCGGCTCCGGCGCGGTGCTGCGCGCCAAGCTGGAGCCCGTGCTGCCGCACGCCGACTGGTACTCGGTCGTCGACGGGACGATCGACTCCGCGGTCAAGCTCGCCGACGACATAAAGGGGCGCCGCTACGACGCCGTCGTGGGTCTGGGCGGCGGAAAGATCATCGACGTGGCCAAGTACGCCGCGGCGCGGGTCGGGCTGGCCATGGTGGCCGTCGCCACCAACCTCTCGCACGACGGCATCTGCTCGCCGGTATCCATCCTGGACAACGACAACGGCCGGGGCTCCTACGGCGTGCCCATGCCGATCGCGATGGTCGTCGACCTCGACGTCATCCGTGAGGCCCCGGCGCGGTTCGTCCGCGCGGGCATCGGCGACGCGATCTCCAACATCTCGGCCATCGCCGACTGGGAGCTCTCGCACCGCCTCAACGGCGAGCCCGTCGACGGCCTGGCCGCCGCCATGGCCCGTACCGCGGGCGAGTCCGTACTGCGCCACCCCGGCGGGGTCGGCGACGACGAGTTCCTCACCGTGCTGTCCGAGGCGCTCGTCCTCTCCGGCATCGCCATGGCGATCAGCGGGGACACCCGCCCGTCGTCCGGCGCCTGCCACGAGATCAGCCACGCCTTCGACCTGCTCTACCCGGGACGCTCCGCGCTCCACGGGGAGCAGGTCGGCCTCGGCGCCGCCTTCGCCATGCACCTGCGGGGGGACGCGGAGAAGTCCGAGCTCTTCGTCCGGGTGCTGCGCGGTCACGGCCTGCCGGTGCTGCCCGAGGAGATCGGGTTCAGCGTGGACGAGTTCGTCGCGGCCGTCGAGTACGCCCCCCAGACCCGTCCGGGACGTTTCACGATCCTGGAGCACCTCAACCTGTCCGCAGCCGAGATCAGGGACGCTTACGCCGACTATGCCAAGACCATCCGTAGCTGAACTCCGGCCCGTCGTTCACCCGGCGGGCGTCAAGGACCGGGTCAGCGGCGAGCACTGGGGCGGGCGCCTCTACATGCGCGAGATCTCCCTGCGCATCACCCGCCGCCTGGTCACCACGAAGGTCACGCCCAACCAGCTGACCTACGTGATGACCCTCGCCGGAGTCCTCGCCGCCCCGGCCCTGCTGGTGCCGGGCGTCTGGGGCGCCGTCCTCGGCGTGGTCGCGGTCCAGATGTACCTGCTGCTCGACTGCGTCGACGGCGAGGTCGCCCGCTGGAAGCAGCAGTTCTCGCTGTCCGGGGTCTACCTGGACCGGGTCGGCGCCTACCTGTGCGACGCGGCGGTGCTCGTCGGCTTCGGCCTGCGCGCCTCCGACCTGTGGGGCACCGGCCGCATCGACTGGCTGTGGGCCTTCCTGGGCACCCTCGCGGCGCTCGGCGCGATCCTGATCAAGGCCGAGACCGACCTGGTCGGCGTCGCCCGCCACCAGGCCGGCAAGCCCGTGGTCCAGGACGCGGCGGCCACGCCGCGCTCGTCCGGCATGGCGCTCGCCCGCCGGGCCGCCGCCGCGCTCAAGTTCCACCGCCTGGTCCTCGGCATCGAGGCCTCGCTGCTCATCCTGGTGCTGGCCGTCCTGGACCAGGTCCGCGGCGACCTGTACTTCTCCCGCCTCGGCGTCGCGGTGCTCGCCGGCATCGCCATGCTGCAGACGGTGCTGCACCTGGTGTCGGTCCTGGCCTCGAGCAGGCTCAAGTGACGGCGCCGCTGCGGCTGGGCGCCGTCATCATCACGATGGGCAACCGCCCGGACGAGCTCAAGGCGCTCCTCGACTCGGTGGCCCGGCAGGACGGGGCCCCGGTCGAGGTGGTCGTCGTGGGCCAGGGCGTACGGCTCACCGGTCTGGAGGACCCGGCGGCGGGCGTGCGGACCGTGGAGCTGCCCGAGAACCTGGGCATCCCGGGCGGCCGCAACGTCGGCATCGAGGCCTTCCGCACGGCGGGCGCCGACGGCTTCGACGTGGACGTCCTGCTCTTCCTGGACGACGACGGACTGCTGGAGCGCACCGACACCGCCGAACTGTGCCGGCAGGCCTTCACCGAGGACCCCGAGCTGGGCATCGTCAGCTTCCGGATCGCCGATCCGCAGACCGGCGAGACCCAGCGCAGGCACGTCCCACGGCTGCGGGCCGCCGACCCGATGCGCTCCTCGCGCGTCACCACCTTCCTGGGCGGCGCCAACGCGGTCCGCACGACGGTGTTCGAGCAGGTCGGAGACCTTCCGGGGCAGTTCTTCTACGCGCACGAGGAGACGGACCTGGCCTGGCGGGCGCTCGACGCCGGGTGGCTGATCGACTACCGGGCGGACATGGTGCTCCTGCACCCGGCCACGGCCCCCTCCCGGCACGCGGTCTACCACCGTATGGTGGCTCGCAACCGGGTGTGGCTCGCCCGCCGCAACCTGCCCGCCCCGCTGGTCCCGGTCTACGTGGGCGTCTGGCTCCTGCTGACGCTCCTGCGCAGGCCCTCGGGGCCCGCGCTGAAGGCCTGGTTCGGTGGCTTCAAGGAGGGCTGGACCACCTCCTGTGGTCCCCGGCGCCCCATGAAGTGGCGTACGGTCTGGCGGCTGACCCGGCTGGGCCGACCGCCTGTCATCTGACACGTCCGGGTCTGAGACCATGGCGCGATCACGAACCGATCGACTCAGGCCCGATGCCCCCTTCTCCCGCATCATGAAGACGGAAAGTTTCATCTTGTGAGTGACACAACCCAGGACGGAACCCTTGCCACGAGCAGGCGGCCGTCCGAAGACGCCGGGCTGAGCCCCGCGGAGCTCGCCAGGAAGTACGGCCTGTCCGTCAGCGGAGCCCGGCCGGGCCTGGTCCCGTACGTGCGCCAGCTCTGGGAGCGACGCCACTTCATCGTCGCGTTCTCCCGGGCCAAGCTGATGGCCCAGTACAGCCAGGCGAAGCTCGGGCAGATCTGGCAGGTGGCGACCCCCCTGCTGAACGCGCTGGTCTACTACATGATCTTCGGGCTGATCCTGAACGCCGGCCGGGGCATCGACAAGGACGACTACATCCCGTTCCTGGTGATCGGCGTCTTCGTCTTCACCTTCACGCAGACCTCGCTGATGGCGGGCGTCAGAGCGATTCCGGGCAACATCGGCCTGGTCCGCGCCCTGCACTTCCCGCGCGCCTCGCTGCCGATCTCCTTCTCGCTGCAGCAGCTCCAGCAGCTGCTGTTCTCGATGATCGTCGTGTTCGTGGTCACCATCGGATTCGGCAACTACCCGAGCCTGTCGTGGCTGCTCGTGATCCCGGCGCTGATCCTCCAGTTCGCCTTCAACACCGGCCTCGCCCTGATCTTCGCCCGGATGGGTTCCAAGACCCCCGACCTCGCGCAGCTCATGCCGTTCGTCACGCGTACGTGGATGTACGCATCCGGCGTCATGTTCTCGATCAAGACGATGCTCGAGGGCAAGCCCGAGTGGATCGCGTACGTGCTGCAGTGGAATCCGGCCGCCATCTACATGGACCTGATCCGCTTCGCGCTCATCGACGGATACGGCCGGGACAACCTGCCGCCCCACGTGTGGGCCTTCGCCGTCGGCTGGGCGGTCCTCATCGGAGCCGGCGGATTCGTGTACTTCTGGAAGGCTGAGGAGCGTTACGGCCGTGGCTGAGAACAACCAGGGGCACATCCCCACCGTCATCGCCGACGACGTGCACATCGTCTACCGGGTCAACACCGGCAGCTCCGGCAAAGGCAGCGCCACGGCGGCGCTCAGCAAGATAGTCCGCCGGGGCGGCGACGGACCGGGCGTCCGCCGGGTCCACGCCGTACGCGGGGTCACCTTCACCGCGTACCGGGGCGAGGCCATCGGTGTCATCGGCTCCAACGGTTCCGGCAAGTCCACCCTGCTGCGTGCCATCGCGGGTCTGCTCCCGTGCGAGTCCGGCAAGGTGTACACCGACGGCCAGCCCTCGCTGCTGGGCGTCAACGCGGCGCTGATGAACGACCTCACCGGCGAGCGCAACGTGGTCCTCGGCGGTCTCGCGATGGGGATGACCCGCGCGCAGATCCGGGAGCGCTACCAGGACATCGTCGACTTCTCGGGGATCAACGAGAAGGGCGACTTCATCTCCCTGCCGATGCGGACCTACTCCTCCGGCATGGCGGCGCGCCTGCGTTTCTCCATCGCCGCCGCGAAGGACCACGACGTCCTGATGATCGACGAGGCGCTGGCCACCGGTGACCGGAAGTTCCAGGTGCGTTCCGAGGCGCGCATCCGCGAACTGCGCAAGACGGCCGGAACCGTTTTCCTCGTGAGTCACAACAACAAGTCCATCCGCGACACCTGCGACCGGGTGCTGTGGCTGGAGCGGGGCGAACTCCTGATGGACGGCCCCACCGAGGAAGTCGTCTCGGCGTACGAGAAGGCGACCAGCTGACGGTTTTCCACCGACGGCCCCCACCGCGTCCGGCGGCGGGGGCCGTCGTATGCCGTGCGGGTGCCCGGCGCACCCGGCGGTCCTCTTTTCCCGCGGTGGCGTGCGGGCGACATTGTGGGGCGGACCGAATACCCGTCGAGCCCCGGCGGCGTTGTACAGCGTAAGCTGGGCCAGGCCTCAATCGCGGGCAAGAGGGGGCGATTCCCCCCTAGGTGAATAGCCCAGAACGCCCCGGGGAATGTGCGGCGGCGTGTCCGAAATAGGATGTATTGGGTTGGCAGTGTAGAACGGGAGATGTGACGGCAATGGCTACGGGAATTCTCCGGCCCCCAGGCACGACGGCCGTTCCCGCCGCGGGCGGCGGGCGGTGACCCCGGGGCACGGCAACAGCCCCCGGCCGCACGAGCCGTCCGACGCCTCCGGCTCCCTCCCCGCCCGCCCGGGCGCCGCCACCCTCGGCAAGGCCCGCTCCGAGAACTTCCCCGTCGCCCCCGCCTTCCTGCCCCGCGCCTGGCGCGAGGGACTGATGGCGGTCTACGGGTATGCCCGCCTGGTCGACGACATCGGCGACGGCGACCTCGCTCCGGGCGGCCACGACGCCGTGCTGCTCGGTCTCGACCCCGCCGCCACGGACGACCGGATCGCGATGCTCGACGCCCTCGAAGCCGACCTCGGTCGGGTCTTCGGCGGCACCGACGGGCCTCCGCGCCATCCGCTCATGCTGGCCCTGCAGCCCGTCGTGCGCGCCCACGGGCTCACTCCCGAATCGTTTCTGGGGCTCATCGAAGCCAACCGCCAGGACCAGCGGGTCGCGCGCTACGAGACCTACGGCGACCTCCTCGGCTACTGCGAGCTCTCCGCCAACCCGGTGGGCCGGCTCGTGCTCGACCTCACCGGCACCAGCACCCCCGAGCGGATCCGCCGCTCCGACGCCGTCTGCACCGCCCTGCAGATCGCCGAACACCTCCAGGACGTCGCCGAGGACCTCACCCGGGACCGGATCTACCTCCCGGGCGAGGACATGCGCCGCTTCCACGTCACCGAGACCGACCTGAAGGCCCCGTCCGCGGGGGCGTCCGTACGCGCCCTCGTCGCCTTCGAAACCGAACGGGCGCGGGAACTCCTCGACGAAGGCACGCCGCTCGTGGGCAGCGTCCACGGAAGGCTCCGGCTGCTGCTCGCGGGCTTCGTGGGAGGAGGACGCGCCGCCCTGCGAGCCGTCGCCGCCGCCGGCTTCGACGTCCTTCCCGGCCCGCCCAAGGCCACCCGGAGCGGCTTGCTCCGCGAGGTGGCCGCCGTCCTGCGCACAGCGCCGAGAAAGGGGTGAGCCCGACCGTGGAGGGCCCCACACACGCGTCCGCACCGGGCGCGCCGACAGCGATGTCCGCACCGGCCGCGATGTCCTCACTGATCGCGGCGGCCTACGGCTACTGCGAGGCCGTGACCGGCTCGCAGGCGCGCAACTTCGCCTACGGCATCCGGCTGCTGCCCGCGGACAAGCGGCAGGCGATGTCCGCGCTGTACGCCTTCTCCCGGCGGGTCGACGACATCGGCGACGGCACCCTGCCGCACGAGGTCAAACTGACCCGGCTGGAGGAGACCCGCACCCTGCTCGGCCGGATCCGCGCCGAGGAGGTCGACGAGGACGACACCGACCCGGTCGCGGTCGCCCTCGCGCACGCCTCGCGCCGCTTCCCGATCCCGCTCGAAGGGCTCGACGAACTCATCGACGGCGTCCTCATGGACGTCCGCGGCGAGACGTACGAGACCTGGGACGACCTCAAGGTCTACTGCCGCTGCGTGGCCGGGGCCATCGGCCGTCTCTCGCTCGGCGTGTTCGGCACCGCGCACTCCAACGGATCCGCCGGGTCCGGCGCGCACGAGGCGGCACGGGCCGGCGAGTACGCCGACACCCTCGGTCTCGCCCTGCAACTCACCAACATCCTGCGCGACGTTCGCGAGGACGCGGGCAACGGCCGGACCTACCTGCCCGCCGAGGACCTCGCCAAGTTCGGCTGCTCCGACGGCTTCCGCAGCGAGCGGATGCCCAGCGGCTCCGACTTCGCCGGACTCGTCCACCACGAAGTGCGGCGCGCCCGCGCCCTGTTCGTGGAGGGCTACCGGCTGCTGCCCCTGCTCGACCGGCGCAGCGGCGCCTGCGTCGCGGCCATGGCCGGCATCTACCGGCGCCTCCTCGACCGCATCGAGCGCGAGCCGGAGGCGGTGCTCCGCGGCCGGGTCTCGCTGCCGCCGCACGAGAAGGCGTACGTGGCCGTCCGCGGCCTCTCCGGCCTGGACGCGCGGACCATCGCGCGCCAGAGCACCAGGAGGCGGCTCTGATGGCGGCGGCCCGGCGGGCCGCGACGGAGGGTCGGACGGGAGCAACCCCGCGGCGCCCGGCGGCGTCTGTGGGAGCGACAGAGGAGGACGCATGACCGCGCACCACGCCGTGGTCGTCGGCGGCGGGCTCGCCGGTGTCACCACCGCGCTGGAGCTCGCTGACGCGGGCCTGCGGGTGACCCTGCTGGAGGGCCGGCCCCGCCTCGGAGGCCTGGCCTTCTCCTTCAAGCGCGGCGAGCTGACCGTGGACAACGGCCAGCACGTCTACCTGCGCTGCTGCACCGCCTACCGGTGGTTCCTCGAACGCGTCGACGGCGCGGACCTGGCTCCCCTGCAGGACCGGCTCGACGTGCCCGTGCTCGACGTCGCGCACCCCGGCGGCCCCCGGCTCGGCCGGCTGCGCCGCAGCGCCCTGCCCGTACCGCTGCACCTGGCCGGCTCGCTGGCCCGCTACCCGCACCTCTCGCTCGCCGAGCGGGCCTCCGTCGGGCGCGCCGCCCTCGCGCTGCGCCGCCTCGACCCCGCCGACCCGGCGCTCGACGGCGTGGACTTCGCGACCTGGCTCGGCCGGTACGGCCAGTCCCCTCGTACCATCGAGGCGCTGTGGGACCTCGTCGGCATCGCCACGCTCAACGCCACCGCCGGGCAGTCCTCGCTGGGCCTGGCCGCCATGGTCTTCAAGACCGGCCTGCTCTCCGAGAACGGCGCGGCCGACATCGGCTGGGCCCGCGTACCGCTCGGCGACCTGCACGACACCCTCGCCCGCAAGGCCCTGGACGCCGCAGGGGTGCGCATCGAACTGCGCACCCGGGTCACGGACATCTCCCGTACCCCCGAGGGCGGTTGGCGGGTGGCCACCGAGGGCGACTCGTTCGACGCGGGCACCGTCGTCCTCGCCGTCCCGCAGCGCGAGGCGCACGGGCTGCTGCCCGCCGGAGCGCTCGCCGACCCCGACAAACTGCTCGACATCGGCACCGCGCCGATCCTCAACGTGCACGTCGTGTACGACCGCAAGGTCCTCAAGCAGCCCTTCTTCGCGGCCCTCGGCTCCCCGGTCCAGTGGGTCTTCGACCGCACCGACTCCTCCGGACTCCCCGACGGCGGCCAGTACCTGGCGCTCTCCCAGTCGGTCGCCCACGAGGACATCGACGAACCCGTCTCGGTCCTGCGCGCCAAGTACCTGCCCGAGCTGGAACGGCTGCTGCCCGCCGCGCGCGGAGCCAAGGTGCGCGACTTCTTCGTCACCCGGGAGCGCACCGCGACCTTCGCCCCCACCCCGGGCGTCGGCCGGCTGCGGCCCGGAACCCGGACCGACACGCCGGGGCTCTACCTCGCCGGTGCGTGGACCGCGACGGGTTGGCCCGCGACCATGGAGAGCGCCGTCCGCAGCGGACTGAGCGCGGCCCGTGCCGCGCTCGCCCCGCTGGGCCGCCACCGCGAACACCCCTTGCAGGAGGCGGTATGACCACCAGCGGCACCGCAGCACCACGCAGCGCGGCACCACGCGCCGCAGCACCAAGCACCGCAGTACGTACAGGAACCAGAGGAGAGCCAGTGAACCCGGGGAATCCGGCCGTCGAGAACACGGACGCCAGTGCGGGCCCGGCCGGCGGGGAGAAGGCGGACACGCTCGCCCTCCTCGAACGAGGCCGTACGCTCTCGACGCCCGTGCTCCGCGCCGCCGTGGACCGGCTCGCCGCGCCCATGGACACCGTCGCCGCCTACCACTTCGGCTGGATCGACGCCTACGGAAACCCGGCGGACGGCGACGGCGGAAAGGCCGTCCGCCCCGCCCTCGCCCTGCTCTCGGCGGAAGCCGCCGGCGCCGCGCCCGAGGTCGGCATCCCCGGCGCCGTCGCCGTCGAGCTCGTCCACAACTTCTCGCTGCTGCACGACGACCTGATGGACGGCGACGAGCAGCGCCGCCACCGCGACACGGTGTGGAAGGTCCACGGACCCGCCCTCGCGATCCTTGTCGGCGACGCGCTGTTCGCCCTGGCCAACGAGGTGCTCCTGGAGCTCGGCACGGTCGAGGCCGGCCGTGCGGCGCGCCGCCTGACCACCGCGAGCCGCAAGCTCATCGACGGCCAGGCCCAGGACATCTCCTACGAGCACCGCGAGAGCGTCACCGTCGAAGAGTGCCTGGAGATGGAGGGCAACAAGACCGGCGCCCTGCTCGCCTGCGCGGTCTCCATCGGCGCCGTGCTCGGCGGCGCGGACGACCGTACGGCGGACAAGCTGGAGGAGTACGGCTACCACCTCGGCCTCGCCTTCCAGGCCGTCGACGACCTCCTCGGCATCTGGGGCGACCCGGACTCCACCGGCAAGCAGACCTGGAGCGACCTGCGCCAGCGCAAGAAGTCGCTGCCCGTCGTGGCCGCCCTCGCCGCCGGCGGACCGGCCTGCGAGGAACTCGCCGAGCTGCTCGCCGCCGACGCGAAGAGCAACGACTTCGAGAACTTCTCCGAGGAGGAGTTCGCGGCCCGCGCCGCGCTCATCGAGGCGGCGGGAGGGCGCCGGTGGACCGCCGACGAGGCGCGCCGCCAGTACGAGATCGCCATCAGGGCCCTCGACGAGGTGGACATGGACCAGCGCGTGCGCGACCAGCTCGTGGCGCTCGCCGACTTCGTCGTCGTGCGCAAGAGGTGATCGCCACCCGTACGCGCATATGAATCGCGAGTCGCCGGCCGGTACTGCCTGCCAGTAGTACCGGTCGACGGCGGCCCCCAGTAAAGCGGATGACAGCAGAGGACACTGCACGCAAAGGGGAAGCCATGACTGCGACGACCGACGGCGGCGCCCATGCCTGCGGCGCCGACCCGAACGACATCGGGGCCGCCGGGCCGCCGGGCCCGGCCCCGGGGGTCTGCCCGGACCCCGGCCCCACCCTGCCGGCCGGGGTCCGCGAGGCCATCGAGCGGGCGGTCCGGGACCTGCTCGACCGGCAGGACGAGACCGGCTGGTGGAAGGGCGACCTGGAGACCAACGTCACCATGGACGCCGAGGACTTGCTGCTGCGCCAGTTCCTCGGGATCAGGGACGAGCCCACCACCCGGGCCGCGGCCCTGTTCATCCGCGGAGAGCAGGAGGACGACGGCACCTGGGCCACCTTCCACGGCGGCCCCAGCGACCTCTCCGCCACCATCGAGGCCTACGTGGCCCTGCGCCTCGCCGGGGACGCACCCGATGCCCCGCACATGGCCCGCGCCTCGGCGTGGATCCGGGCCCACGGGGGACTCGCGGGCGCCCGCGTGTTCACCCGCATCTGGCTGGCGCTGTTCGGCTGGTGGAGCTGGGACCACCTGCCCGAACTCCCTCCCGAACTGCTGTTCCTGCCGCCCTGGGTGCCGCTGAACATCTACGACTTCGGCTGCTGGGCCCGGCAGACGATCGTCCCGCTCACCGTCGTCTCCGCCCTGCGACCGATCCGCCCGGCCCCCTTCGCCCTGGACGAGCTGCACACCGACGCGCGGACGCCGTACCCGGTCAAGCACCCTGCCCCGATGGCCAGTTGGGACGGCATCTTCCAGCGGATGGACAAGGCCCTGCACGTGTACCGGCGGTTCGCCCCGCGCCGGCTGCGCAAGGCGGCCATGGCGAGCGCGGGCCGCTGGATCGTGGAGCGGCAGGAGAACGACGGCTGCTGGGGCGGCATCCAGCCGCCCGCCGTGTACTCCGTCATCGCCCTGCACCTGCTCGGTTACGACCTCCAGCACCCGGTGATGCGCGCCGGACTGGAGTCCCTGGACCGCTTCGCCGTCTGGCGCGCGGACGGCGCCCGCATGATCGAAGCCTGCCAGTCCCCGGTCTGGGACACCTGTCTGGCGGCGATCGCGCTGGCCGACGCGGGACTGCGCCCCGACCACCCCGCCCTGGTCAAAGCCGCCGACTGGATGCTCGGCGAGGAGATCGTGCGCAGCGGGGACTGGGCCGTGCGCCGCCCCGGACTGGCCCCGGGCGGCTGGGCGTTCGAGTTCCACAACGACAACTACCCCGACATCGACGACACCGCCGAGGTCGTCCTCGCCCTGCGCCGCATCAGGCATCCCGACCCGGCGCGGGTGGAGGGCGCCATCGCCCGGGGGGTGTCCTGGAACCTCGGCATGCAGTCGAAGAACGGCGCCTGGGGAGCCTTCGACGCCGACAACACCAGCCCCTTCCCGAACAAGCTGCCCTTCTGCGACTTCGGCGAGGTCATCGACCCGCCCTCGGCCGACGTCACCGCGCACGTGGTGGAGATGCTGGCCGTCGAGGGCCGGGCCGGCGACGCGCGCACCCGGCGCGGCATCGCCTGGCTCCTCGCCGAACAGGACCCGAACGGCGGCTGGTTCGGCCGCTGGGGCACCAACTACGTCTACGGCACCGGCTCGGTGGTCCCGGCCCTGACCGCCGCCGGCTTCTCCCCCTCGCACCCCGCGATCCGGCGGGCCGTGGCCTGGCTGGAATCCGTACAGAACGAGGACGGGGGATGGGGCGAGGACCAGCGCTCCTATCAGGACCCGTCCTGGGCGGGGAAGGGCGCCTCCACCGCCTCGCAGACGGCGTGGGCGCTGATGGCCCTGCTGTCGGCCGGGGAGCGCGACGCGCCGTCCGTGGAGCGGGGGATCGGCTACCTCGTCTCCACCCAGCACTCCGACGGCACCTGGGACGAGCCGTACTTCACCGGTACCGGCTTCCCATGGGACTTCTCCATCAACTACCACCTGTACCGCCAGGTCTTCCCGCTCACCGCCCTCGGCCGCTATCTGCACGGAGAACCCTTCGGCCCGGGCGGGCGGTACGCGCATCCCGCCGCCCTCCCGCACACGGTTCCGTCCCCCGGGGAGGCGTGATGTCCGCCGGCCCCGCCGCGGACCTGCCGCCGCTGCTCATCGCCTGCGCGCTGCGCATCGAGCGGACGGCCCTGCGCAGCGGCCGGGAGCGGGACGCGCCCGAGCGGTACGAGGTCCTGCGCACCGGCATGGGCCCGCGCGCGGCCGAGCGCACCGTCGGCCGGAAACTGGCCGAGCCGGAGCAGCACGGCGCCGCCGTGCTCGCCACCGGATTCTGCGCCGGGCTGCTGCCCGGCATGAGCCCCGGCGACCTGATCGTCGCCGAGGAGACCCGGGACCCGCGCGGCACGGTCGCCTGCGCCGGTACCGCCCTGCTCGCCGAGGCACTGGCCCGGGCCGTACCCGGCCGGACCGTCCACCTCGGTGCACTGACCGGATCCGACCACGTCGTCCGGGGCCAGGAGCGCGCCGAACTGCGCGCCGGCGGCGCCATCGGGGTCGACATGGAATCGGCCGCCACCCTCTGGACCGCGACCCGGGGCGGGAGCGCCCCGGAGGGCGCGGACCGTCCGGTTGCGGCCGTCCGGGTGATCGTGGACGCTCCGGAGCATGAGCTCGTCCGTATCGGCACCGTTCGCGGGGGAATATCGGCCTTTCGCGTACTGCGTGCCGTACTGCCCGCGTTTTATGAATGGCACCGTTCTTTGCTGCTCCCCAGGAGGTGAGCCAGATGGCCATGCCACTGCGACAGACCATCAGGGTCGGGACGTACCTGCTCGAACAGAAGCTCCGCAAGCGTGAGAAGTTCCCGCTGATCGTCGAGCTGGAACCGCTCTACGCCTGCAACCTGGCCTGCGAGGGGTGCGGGAAGATCCAGCACCCGGCCGGGGTGCTCAAGCAGCGCATGCCCGTGGCCCAGGCGGTGGGCGCCGTGCTGGAATCGGGCGCGCCGATGGTGTCCATCGCGGGCGGCGAGCCCTTGATGCACCCGCAGATCGACGAGATCGTGCGCCAGTTGGTGGCGAAGCGGAAGTACGTCTTCCTCTGCACCAACGCGATGCTGCTCCGCAAGAAGATCGAGAAGTTCACGCCCTCCCCGTACTTCGCCTTCGCCGTGCACATCGACGGACTGCGCGAGCGCCACGACGAGTCGGTGGCGAAGGAAGGCGTCTTCGACGAGGCGGTCGCGGCCATCAAGGAGGCGAAGCGGCGCGGATTCAGGGTCACCACCAACTCGACCTTCTTCAACACCGACACCCCGCAGACCATCATCGAGGTCCTCAACTACCTCAATGACGATCTCCAGGTGGACGAGATGATGATCTCGCCGGCCTACGCCTACGAAAAGGCCCCTGACCAGGAGCACTTCCTCGGCGTCGAACAGACCCGCGAACTCTTCAAGAAGGCCTTCGCGGGCGGGAACCGGCGGCGCTGGCGGCTCAACCACTCCCCGCTCTTCCTGGACTTCCTGGAAGGCAAAGCCGATTTCCCCTGCACCGCCTGGGCCATTCCGAATTACTCGCTCTTCGGATGGCAGCGCCCCTGCTATCTGATGAGCGACGGGTACGTGCCCACGTACCGGGAACTGATCGAGGAGACCGACTGGAGCAAGTACGGCCGCGGGAAGGACCCGCGCTGCGCGAACTGCATGGCGCACTGCGGGTACGAGCCCACGGCCGTCCTGGCCACCATGGGTTCGCTGAAGGAGTCGCTGCGGGCGGCCCGCGAGACCGTGGGCGGGAACCGGGACAAGTCGGCATGACCGGCTTCGACCTCGCCGCCCTGCTCGCCGAGCGGGGCGGCGAGCGGTACGCACTGCACGCCCGTCACCTCAACCACCAGCTGCCCCGGATGCTCCAGACCATCGGCTTCGACAAGGTCTACGAGCGGGCCGAGGGAGCCCACTTCTGGGATGCCGAGGGCAACGACTACCTCGACATGCTGGCCGGCTTCGGGGTGATGGGCCTGGGGCGCCACCACCCGGTGGTCAGGCAGGCCCTGCACGACGTGCTGGACGCCCAGCTCGCCGACCTGACCCGCTTCGACTGCCAGCCGCTGCCCGGACTGCTGGCCGAGAAGCTGCTCTCCCACAGCCCGCACCTGGACCGGGTCTTCTTCGGCAACAGCGGCACGGAGGCGGTGGAGACCGCCCTGAAGTTCGCCCGGTACGCCACCGGGCGGCCCAGGGTCCTCTACTGCGACCACGCCTTCCACGGGCTCACCACGGGCTCGCTCTCGGTCAACGGCGAGGCCGGCTTCCGCGACGGCTTCGCACCGCTGCTGCCCGACACCAAGATCGCCCTCGGGGACCTGGCCGCGCTGGAGCGGGAGCTGAAGAAGGGGGACGTGGCGGCCTTCGTCGTGGAGCCGATCCAGGGCAAGGGGGTGCTCGCCGCCCCGCCCGGGTTCCTGCTCGCCGCACAGGAGCTGCTGCACCGGCGGGGGGCGCTGCTGATCGCGGACGAGGTGCAGACCGGCCTCGGGCGGACCGGCGACTTCTACGCCTACCAGCATGAGGCCGGAGTCGAACCGGACCTGGTGTGCGTGGCCAAGGCCCTTTCCGGCGGCTACGTGCCCGTCGGCGCGACCCTGGGGAAGGACTGGATCTTCAAGAAGGTCTACTCCTCCATGGACCGGGTGCTCGTCCACTCCGCCAGCTTCGGCTCCAACGCGCAGGCGATGGCGGCCGGACTCGCCGTCCTCTCCGTCATGGAGGACGAGCAGGTGGTGGCGAACGCCCGCGCGATGGGTGACCTGCTGCGCGGGCGGCTCGCCGCGCTCGTGGACACGTACGAACTGCTCCACGAGGTACGGGGACGCGGGCTGATGATCGGCATCGAGTTCGGCCGGCCGTCCTCGCTGGGGCTGCGGAGCCGCTGGAGCATGCTCCAGGCGGCGCGCAAGGGGCTGTTCGCGCAGATGGTCGTGGTACCGCTGCTGCAGAAGCACCGGATCCTCACGCAGGTCTCCGGCGACCACCTGGAAGTGATCAAGCTGATCCCGCCGCTGATCGTGGACGAGGCGGACGTCGACCGTTTCGTCGGCGCCTTCCGCGCGGTCATGGACGAGGCCCACGGCGGCGGCGCGCTGATGTGGGACTTCGGCCGGACCCTGGTGAAGCAGGCCGTCGCCAACCGCTGAGGCGGTCTCCGGGTCTGCCGCCGTGCCGACCGCCCGGTCGGCCCGGCGGGCGACGGCCCGCTTCGTGGGGCGTCAGTCCAGCAGCCGGTCGCGGAGCCTGTCGAGGGTCTCGGGCGCGAGTCCGAGGCCCTCGGCGAGGTAGCGCTCCACGCCGCCCCACTCCTCGTCGATGGCATCGAAGGCCGTGGCCAGATACGGGGCGCGCGCGTCGAAGAGCGGGGCGAGCAGCTCCATCACCTCGGGGGCGCGGGCCTCGGGAGAGTCGCTGCCCCGGCGGACCCGGTAGCGGTTGTGCGGGGCGTTCGACTCCAGGTAGTCCGCGAGGATCGCCTCCCGCTCGACGCCCAGCGCGAGCAGGGTGACGGCGATCGACAGGCCGGCCCGGTCCTTCCCGGCGGCGCAGTGCATGAGGGCCGGGACGCTGTCCTCGGCGAGCGCGTGCACCACCCGGCTGTGCTCGGCGGTGCGGGTCCGGATCATCGTCCGGTACGAACGGGACATCCGCGCGGCGGCCTTGCCCTCGCCCAGGATCTCCCGGAGCTGTGCCAGGTCCCCGTCGCGGACCATCTTCCAGAACTCGCTGCCGTCGGCCGGATCCGACAGCGGAATGTTGACGTTGAGCACCCCGGGCAGCTCCACGTCCGCCCCCTCCAGCGCGTGGTCGGCGCCGTTGCGGAAGTCGAAGACGGTGTGCAGCCCGAGCGACCCGAGGAACTGCGCGTCGCTTTCGGTGGCATGCGCCAGATGTCCGCTTCGAAACAGTCGTCCCGACTTGACCCTTCGATCGTCCGTGGTCGGCAAGCCGCCCACGTCGCGGAAGTTGCGCACTCCGGTCATGACGGGCTCCGGCGGTACCGGATGGCTGTGGGGGCTCTGGGGTATCGGCTGGATCACCGGGCTCCTCCGTGTCGTCGTCGTGGGTGGTGTCCGAATTACGCTACTTGCGGCCAACTTGCCATAGCGAGAGGCGAGATCGGACACGCCCCCGTGAGCCAGATCATACGGTGACGGTGAGTGGCTGATCACGAATGGCGAATTCCCTTGCTGGGGCGGTTGTTGAAGGTGGGGAATGGACGGAGGGTGACCGGAATTCCGGCGGCCCGTCATCTTCAAGATTCTGTTGGGGAATTCATGACTTGTTCCGCCCGGTAGGACTCGATTACGTTCGCGATCGATCCGGACGGACCGCCTAATCCTGCCGCCGACCGGAAACCGCACCCGACTATTCACGCGCGTGGCAGGAGCGGGGGAACCAGGTAAGCCGCTGTTCCCGATCTCCGGTCGAGATCTTTACAACGGGACAGCTCGGGGTGAAGCCGTACGTGTGCTGTTCACCGGCACAGAGGCGGCCGGACATCTCCAGTCCGAACCCGACAGCTCACCTCGCAGGCGTCGGAGAGGAATTCGACATGTCCGGAACGGGTAAGCACCGCCGTCCCAAGTCCCGCTCGATATCCCGCGGGTTCGCCGTCGCGGGCACCGGTGGCGCGGCCCTTGCGCTCCCGCTGCTCGGCGCCACCGGCGCCCACGCCGCGGGTGTCCCGGCCGCCGCACCCGCCGCGGCTCCGGTCCAGGCTCCGCAGGCCGTGGCCGCGCAGGTTCCGTCGGCCCTCCGGGCTGCGCCCGCCGCCGCGCAGGGCGCCCCCACCGTCTACACCGTGGTGCCGGGCGACTACCTCTCCAAGATCGCCGAGCGCCAGCACCTCAGTGGTGGCTGGGAGCAGCTCTACGCGGACAACCGCGAGGCCGTCGGCGTCGACCCGTCGCTGATCCACCCGGGCCTCAAGCTCACGCTCGGCGCGAAGGGTTCGGCTCCGGCCGCGGCGGCCGAGTCCGCGCCGGCCGCTAAGCCGAAGCCGAAGCCGAAGCCGGCCAAGAAGTCCGTTTCCTCTCCTTCCTCCACTTATTCCGGTTCTTCGGATTCTGGCGATTCTGGCGATTCGTCGGATTCCTCCGTCGAAGCCGCGGCGCCCGCCCCCAAGGCTCCCGCCCAGCAGCAGGGCGGCTCCGCTTCGTCCGGCTTCGTCGCCCCCGTCAGCAGCAGCCCGTCCACCGCCTACAAGACCGCCGGCTCCATGTGGTCCAGCGGCTACCACACCGGTGTCGACTTCTCCGCGAGCACCGGCACCACCGTGAGGGCGGTCGGCGCCGGCACCGTGGTCTCCGCCGGCTGGAGCGGCGCGTACGGCAACGAGGTCGTCATCCGGCACGCCGACGGCAAGTACAGCCAGTACGCGCACCTCTCCCAGCTGTCCGTCTCCTCCGGCCAGAGCGTCACCGGCGGCCAGACCATCGGCCTCTCCGGTTCCACGGGCAACTCGACCGGCCCGCACCTGCACTTCGAGATCCGCACCGGGCCCTCGTACGGCTCGGACATCGACCCGCTGGCCTACCTCCGGTCGAAGGGCGTCAGCATCTGAATCCGAGGTGCTGTCGGAGGTGCCGGTTAGGCTGCCCGTTCCGACAGGGGACGGGACGGTCGTGGCATGAAGATCAGCGCAGGGGAGCTCAACCGCTCCACGCTGGCGCGGCAGTTGCTGCTGCGGCGCGAGGCGATGGACGTCGGTGATGCGGTGCGCCGGGTGGTCGCGCTCCAGGCGCAGCACGCGGCCTCGCCGTACCTCGCGCTGTGGAACCGGCTCTCCGGCCTCGACCCGGCAGACCTCGACGCCGCCTTCGCGGGGCGCGAGGTCGTCAAGTCGACGCTGATGCGGCTGACGCTGCACGCCGTGCACGCGGAGGACTACCCGTCCTTCCGGGAGGCCGTGCAGCCCTCCGTGCGGGCCGCCCGGCTCGGGACCCGCTTCACCGACTCCGGGCTGACGGCCGCGGACGCCGACGTCCTCGCGCCGGAGCTGCTGGACTTCGCCGACCGGCCCCGTACGACGGCGGAGTGCGAGGCCTGGCTCGGGCACCGGCTGGGAGCGGCGCCGCGGCCCGGAGCGTGGTGGGGGCTGCGGCAGTACGCGCCGCTGCTGCACGCGCCCACCGCCGCGCCGTGGTCGTTCGGGGAGCGTCCGTCGTACGTCGCGCCCCTGCGCCGGCCGCGCACGGTGCCGGCGGACCCGGAGGCGGCGGAGGAGTCCCTGCGGACGCTGGTCCTGCGCTACCTGGAGGGGTTCGGGCCGGCGACGGTGGCGGACGTGGCGCAGTTCTCCCTGGTCCAGCGGGCCAGGGTGCGCCAGGCGTTGCGGGCGCTGGAGCTCTCCGGGAGGCTCGACCGGCTGGCGGGGCCGGAGGGCGAGGAACTGTTCGACCTCCCGGGCGCACCGCGTCCGCAGGAGGACACGCCGGCGCCGCCCCGGCTCATGGCCATGTGGGACAGCGTGCTCCTGGCGTACGCCGACCGGAGCCGCATCGTTCCGCCGCGGTACCGGAAGCTCGTCGCGCGGATGAACGGCGACACCCTGGCGACCCTGCTGGTCGACGGCAGGGTCGCCGGGGTATGGCGTCCGGCCGGGGCGGGCGGCGGGATCGAGGCGACCGCCTTCCACCCCCTCCCGGAGGCGGTCTGGGAGGCGCTCGCGGGCGAGGCCCGGGCGCTGACGGCCTTCCTGGCCGACCGTGAACCGGAGGTCTACCGGCGGTACGGCCACTGGTGGAGCAAACTACCGAGCGCCGAGACCCGGTTGCTCGTCTGAGCCGTGGGGCCGGGACCGGAGGGGGGTCCCGGTCCCACCTGTCCTATTCCCCGCCCGGGGGGTGGTGAAGATCACGGTCCGTAAGGCCCTGGCTACGGTCGCGTAGGTCATGATCCGCGGTGAAGTATGGGTTCCCGTGGCAGCGACGACGACATCCAAGACCAAGACCATTGGCTCGTACGCGGCGCTCGGGGACAGCTTCACCGAGGGCGTCGGGGACCCGGGACCGGGGGACACCTTCGTCGGCTGGGCGGACCGGCTGGCCGTCCTCCTGGCCGACCGGAACGAGGAGCGACACGAAGAATCCGGGGCGTCCGGCGACTTGGGCCCCTCCGGCGAGTACGCCGGTTCCGGTGGGTTCCGCTACGCGAACCTGGCCGTACGGGGCCGGCTGCTGGACCAGATCGTGGCCGAGCAGGTCCCCCGGGCCAAGGAGCTCGCACCGGACCTGGTGACCTTCTGCGCCGGCGGCAACGACATCATCCGGCCCGGCAGCGATCCCGACGACGTGGCCGAACGGTACGAGGCGGCCGTGCGCGACCTCGCCGGATCCGTCGGCCTGGTCGTGATCACCACCGGTTTCGACACGCGCGACGTGCCGGTCCTCAGGCACATGCGGGGCAAGATCGCGACGTTCAGCGCCCACGTCCGGTCGATCGCCGACCGGTACGAGTGCCCCGTACTCGACCTCTGGTCGCTGAAATCCGTACAGGACCGGCGGGCCTGGGACGCCGACCGGCTGCACCTCTCGCCGGAGGGGCACACCCGGGTCGCCCTGCGTGCCGCCCAGGTTCTCGGCCTCGACACGCCGGCCGACCCGGACCAGCCCTGGCCGCCGATGCGCCCGCGCGGTTCGGTGGACACCACCCGCGACAACATCCAGTGGGCGCGCGAGCACCTGGTGCCGTGGATCGGCCGGCGGCTGCGCGGGGAGTCCTCCGGGGACCACGTGGAGGCGAAGCGGCCCGACCTGCTGCCGCTGTAGGGGACGGTGCGGGGGCGGCCCCCGCGGGGGCCGAGCGGGGGCCGGGCGGGGGCCGGGGAGCGTTCGGAGCCACGGAACGGAATCCTTGGGGGGTGTCACGCGTTGGGATGGTGGTAACCATGAGAACGCCCTGCCCGCACCCCCCACACTGGAGGCGCCTTGACCGGCTCCCGTCCCTTGCGTCCACGGCTGCGTGCACTGCGGCCCGAAGCCTTCGGCGCGGACCCGTCCGGTGCCCGGCTGGAGCGGATCCGGCGTTCGCCGAACTTCGCCGACGGAGTGTTCCAGAACCCGGCCGGGACCCGGACCAGACCCTCGGGGTCCATGGCGGAGTTCGCCAAGATCTACTTCCACAAGGAACAGCGGCTCCGGCGTAGCCCGGGCGCCCCCGTTCCGGTCTACCCGACGACCCTCGCGGAGCTGTCGAAGCCCCCGGTCAGCGGCTTGCGGCTGACCTGGATGGGCCACTCCAGCGTGCTCGCCGAGATCGACGGGCGCCGGGTCCTCTTCGACCCGGTCTGGGGCGAGCGGTGCTCCCCCTTCCCCTTCGCCGGTCCCAAGCGCCTGCACCCCGTGCCCGTACCGCTGGCCTCGCTGGGCGAGGTGGACGTCGTGGTGATCTCGCACGACCACTACGACCACCTCGACCTGCCCACCATCAAGGCCCTGGCCGGAACGGACACCGTCTTCGCCGTCCCGCTGGGCGTCGGCGCGCACCTGGAGCGCTGGGGAGTCCCGGCCGACCGGCTGCGCGAACTCGACTGGAACGAGACCACCAAGGTCGCCGGCCTCTCGCTCACCGCCACACCGGCCCAGCACTTCTGCGGGCGCGGACTGCGCAACCAGCAGTTCACCCTGTGGGCGTCCTGGGTCGTCGCGGGCGACGAGCACCGGATCTACCACAGCGGGGACACCGGCTACTTCCCCGGCTTCGAGGAGATCGGCGCGGCGCACGGGCCCTTCGACGCCACGATGATCCAGATCGGGGCCTACTCGGAGTTCTGGACCGACATCCACATGACGCCCGAGGAGGGCGTGCGCGCCCACCTCGACCTCCAGGGCGGCGTCGCGCGCGGAACCATGCTGCCGATCCACTGGGGCACCTTCAACCTCGCCCCGCACCCGTGGGACGAGCCGGGGGAGGGCACGGTGACCGCCGCGGCGGGAGCCGGGGCGTCGATCGCCCTGCCGGTGCCGGGACAGCCCTTCGAGCCGGGTGCGGCAGACGCTCCGAGCGCGCCGTGGTGGCGGCCCTTCGTGGCCGCGGGCTCGTCGCCCGCGCCCGTCACGGCGGCCCGGCCCGCCGAGGCCGCGCAGCCGGCGGCCGTCACCCGCGAGGAGCCGGAGGCGGTGGGCTCGTAGGCCTGCAGGCCTACGCGCCCGGGACCTGAAGGAGCGGGACCGCCCGGGTGAGGAGGTCCCGCTCCGCGCCGGTGTCGGGGCGTGGTGCCGGAGGAGCTACCGCTTGTGGCCGTGGCGCACGTCCAGGCACAGCGCCCAGACGTCGGAGTAGCTGCCGGGGGAGGGCGTGCCCCCGCTGTGGGTGGCCGCCGTCCAGTACGACGGGTTGGAGCCGCCGTCGCCGACGGGCGTGCCGGCGGCGTCGCTGGGGAAGCTGCCGTTGAGGTGGGGACCGCCCGAGGTCGCCTTGCTGAAGTCGGTCGTGGTCACGTTGCCGCCGCTGATGGCTGCGCCCCCGCTCACCAGTCGCCCGTCCTCGCGGGAGCAGCCGGCCGTCGCCGTCTGCCCGGTCGAGGCCGTGTTCGGGCCGCTGACCTCGGTGAACCGGACGGTCGTGGAGACGTGGTCGAGCTTGATGCCGCCCGCGCCGCAGATCGCGTACGCGTAGGTCATGTTGTCCGCACCGCGTCCGCCGCCGATTCCCCCGACCGCCGTCCAGGAGTCGGGGTCGCTCTCGCCGTCGCCCGCGGCGATCGAGCCGAAGTGGTGTGCTGCGTCGTTGAAGGTGGGGAAACTGGCGATCGGCTTGAGGCTGCCGACCCCGGCGGGGGTGGTCCGGGCGCCGCCGCCGAGCAGGACGGTGCCGGTCGGGCAGGTCGCCGTCACGAGCTTGGACGACAGACCCGTGGTGGGCCCGGGGGCCTTGTTCATGACCACCTGGGTGTGCCTGATCAGGTTGCTGTCGAGGCAGATCGCGTAGGGCGTCGTGGAGAAGGCCGTGCTGCTGCGGCTCCCGCTGCCGCCGAAGGCCATCCAGTGGGTGGGGTCGCTGCCGACGATCCCGGGTGCGTCCGTGTACTCGGTGGCGCCGTCGGCGCTGGGCACGATGCCCATCACATGATTGCCGTTGGCCATGTCGTCGTCGCCGATGGCCTGGTCGGCCCCGCCGCCGGAGACGAGGCCGCCGGCGCAGTCCGCGTGCGAGGAGACCCCGGTGAAGGGGGTCGCCGGGCCCATGGCGGCCCCGGGGCTGACGACGGTGACGTCGGCGGTCTTGGCGTACGCGGTTCCCGGCACGGTCACGGACAGCAGGGCGGCCAGCAGCAGGGCCTTGCCGGTGGTGGTCGTGGTGGCGGTGGCGGAAGCCCGCCAAAGGGTGGTGCTCATCGGATTCTCTCTCTGGTTCTCAGGTGCGGGGACGGTCGTCCGTCGTCCGCCGTCGGGTGCGGAGCCGGTCGGTCCGAACCGCCGCCTCAGACGCCGTCGTCGGCGCACAGCGCCCAGACGTCGGTGTGGGTACCGGGTGAGGACTGGCCCCCGGTGTGCGCGGCGGCCGTCCAGTACGCCGCCGTGGTGCTCCCGTCGCCGACCGCGCTGCCGCCGGAGGTGCTGGGGAAGCTGCCGTTGAGGTGGTCGCCGCCCGACCCCGGACCGGTGAAGTCGGTGGTCGTCACGCTGCCTGCGCTGATCGCGGCGCCGCCGCTGACCAGCTTCCCTTCACCGCCGCCGCAGCCCACGGTCGCCGTCTGGCCGGTGCTGCCGGAGGTGGGGCCGCTCACCTCGGCGTAGCGGACCTTCACCGTGGCGCCCGAGACGTTGATCCCGCTTCCGCTGCAGATCGCGTAGGCGTAGGTGTAGTTGGCGCTGTTGTTGTTCCCGTCCCAGCCGACGGCCGACCAGGAGTCCGGGTTGGTCTCCCCGTCCGCCGCGGCCTTGGCGCCGTAGCTGTGCGCGGAGTTGTTGAAGGTGGGGAAGCTCGCGATCACCTTGTAGCTGCCCGTGTTGCCCGGGGTGGTGCGGGCGCCGCCGCCGAGCAGGCGGGTGTTGGCCGGACACGTCGCCGTGACGCGGCCCACCGTCGCCCCGGTGGTGGGGGTGTTGGCCTTGTTCATGACGATCTGGGTGTGGTTGATCAGGTTGCTGGTGAAGCACATCGCGTACGGGGTGCTGGAGAAGGAGGCGTTGACCTGGCCCCCGCTTCCGCCGATACCGAGCCAGTGCGTCACGTCGGTGCCGACGACCCCGGTGGAGCCGGTGTATTCGGTGGTGCCGTCCGAGCTGGGTGAGCTCCCGTTGACGTGGTTGCCGTTCGCGCTCCCGCCGGTACCGATGGCCTGGTTGATCCCGCCGCCGGAGACCAGGCCGCCGGAACAGTCCGCGTGGGTCGATATCTCGGAGCTGCCGGTGGCGGGTCCGCTGGTGGCACCGGGGGTCTTCACGGTCACGCTCACGGTGTTGGCGTAGGCGGTTCCCGGTACGGCCAGGGCCAGTACGGCGCCCAGGAGCAGCGTCCTGCCCGTGGCGAAGCGGCGCAGAAGTCCTGCGGTCATGTGGATCTCCCCATGTGGTGGGTGATTGGTGATGGGTGATGAGCGAGGGCGGTGGCGGTGGGCGATCGGTTGAGCCGGTGCGGCTCGGGAGTCGTCGGTGCGGAGTTGTCACGGCATCACAACGGCTGCCTGCCTCGCGGATGTACGCCGCTCAGGGGCAGACCAGGGGTACGGACTCGGCCGGGATCGCCACTCTGTCGGCAGCGCATGCGGACTCTAGCAGCCCTCTAGTGCTGCATCTACATAGGAAATTATTTGATTTGAGCTGCATACGCCGAAGTCGAATAGGTGGTTCCGCGGCCCTCGGGCGCCGTGAGTGGGGCGGGAGAGGGGTGAGGTGCGGGCGGGAGCTCCGGGAGACGGCGCGTGCCCACGGGGCGCCGGGGAGTGTGCGCTCCCGGCGCATTCGGGCTGTCGTACGAGCGCTCCATCGGGAGCGGGAAGCACCCGGGCGAAGTTCCCCAACTGGCCGCCCTGGGGCCGAGCATGCGGTCTAGCGTGGGTATCCGGTGATCAACACCGGATCCCGGGAAGCCCGGGGGCCGGGCCCCACAGACCGAGGACGCCGATGTCCGGACTCCGCGCCGCACGCCACTCCCCGTCGAGACACGCCGTCACCGGTCCCGGTCGGCAGATACGGCCCCAGCTGATCCGTGCCGCCCTGCTTCCCACGCTCGCCGCCGGGCTCAGCGGCGCCGCCGCGGTGATCTTCGCGCTCCAGCTCGGCGGGGGCGCGGGCGCCCGCGACCCCCGGCGGTGGCCGGTGCTCAGCGGCTGGGC
>NZ_JBEXPT010000054.1:39744-41180 GCF_040612195.1 Streptomyces sp. NPDC006450
CGCCCCCACCCCCGGCCCCGCCCCCGGCTTCCCCGGCGCGCCCGCGGCCGCCCGCGGGGCGGCGCGCAGCCCCGCGCGGGGGCGCGGGGCGCGCGCCCGCGCCCCCCCCCCCCCCGGCTGTGGCCGGTGCTCAGCGGCTGCGCCCTGCTCTTCGCCGGAGCGCTCGCGGCCGCCCTGCTCGGGGCCCAGCGCGCGGCCAAGACCGTGCGCGACCGCTGCGAGGCGCTGCGCCGCTCCAGCGCCCGAGGCCGCCAGGAGCTGCACACCACCGCCGACCGGCTGGAGCGGGGCGAGCTGCCCGCCCGCCCGGTGCGCGGCGGCCCGACCGGGCCGTCCTTCGGTGCCGAGACGGCGGGAATCGACGAGTTCTGGCTGCTCTCGCAGGAACTGCGCGGTGCCCGCGAGCAGGCCCACGCGACCCTGGTCCGCCTCGGCGGCCCCGTCGCGCCCTCCGACAGCGACCGCAAGGTCGAGGTCTTCGTCAACCTCGCGCGCCGCCTCCAGTCCCTCGTGCACCGCGAGATCTCGCTGCTGGACGACCTGGAGGACACGGTCGAGGACCCGGACCTGCTCAAGGAGCTCTTCCACGTCGACCACCTCGCCACCCGGATCCGGCGCCACGCGGAGAACCTCGCGGTGCTCGGCGGAGCCGCCTCGCGCCGTCAGTGGACCCGGCCCGTCGACCTGAGCGAGGTACTGCGCTCCTCGGTCGCGGAGGTCGAGCAGTACACCCGCGTCAAGGTGGTGCCGCCCGCGGGCGGTTCCGTACGCGGCCACGCCGTCGCCGACGTCGTGCACCTGCTGGCCGAACTCGTCGAGAACGCCACCGTGTTCTCCGCCCCCGACACCGATGTCGTGGTGCGCGCGGAGCGGGTCACGGCCGGGATCGCGGTCGAGGTGGAGGACCGGGGCCTCGGCATGCCGCCCGAGGAAGCGCACCGGATGAACGCCCTGCTCGGCGACCCCGATCAGATCAGCGTCCGGCACCTGCTGGCCGACGGGCGGATCGGCCTGTTCGTCGTCTCGGCGCTCGCCCGCAGGCACGGGATCGCCGTCGAGCTCAAGTCGAACATCTACGGCGGCGTGCTCGCCGTACTGGTCCTGCCCCAGGAGCTGTTGGGGGCCGAGGCGCCGAGCGCCGCGGACGCCCTGGGCGGCTCCCGGGCCACCTCCTGGGGGACCGGCGAGGGGGCGGGCGCACCGCGGCTGGAGCCGGTACGAGTGCCCCTGTCCGCGCCGGAGCCCTCCGGCACCCCGCCGGTGGCACCGGGCAGGGCGTCCCGTACGGAACCTGCGCACGCGGAACCTGCGCACGCGGAACCTGCGCACGCGGAACCGGCGCACGCGGACCCGGTGTGTGCGGAACCGGCGCGCGCGGAACCTGTGGGTGCTGGGCCTGCGGTGATGGCGTCCGTGGTGGCGGCGCCCGCGGTCGG
>NZ_JBEXPT010000055.1:0-17435 GCF_040612195.1 Streptomyces sp. NPDC006450
CACGGCCGCCAGGACCGCCGCGCCGCCCGCCAGTGCCCGCGCGCCGGGCGGGCGGCCCGCCGATGTCAGCCCCGCCCAGGCGGCCATCACCACGATCCCGGCCAGCACGAAGGTCTGCCGGTAGGGGCTGCCGTTGGGCGTCGCGAAGAGGTGCCAGGCCAGGTGCGCCGGAATCCACTGGAAGGACAGCAGCACCAGCAGGACGAGCCCGGTCCACACCAGCCGCTCCCGCCCCGGCACGGCCCGGTGGAAGGGCAGGGCCGCCGCGAGCAGCAGGGTCCCGGTGCCGATGAACAGGGCGGGGGAGGAGAAGGAGTAGGTGGCGGGCAGCAGCCGGGCCAGCAGGTCCCCGGTCGCCACCGGCTCGAACGGCTTGAACCACCCCGGGTAGGCCCGCTTCGAGCTGAGGAAGAGGGGTACGAGCACCGGCGCCGACAGGGCGACGCCCAGCGTGGTGGTCAGCGCCGCCCGCGCGAGGACTCGTAGCCGGTCCCCCGCGCCCTCCCGGGTCAGGAACAGCCGGACCAGCAGCACCAGGACCGCGCCCAGCGTCGCCATGTAGGCGGTGTAGAAGTTCGCCGTCCAGCAGACCGCCACCACCACGACGGCCGCCACCGGGCGGCGCGAGCGCAGCGCCCATTCACCCGTCAGACACAGGAGCGGGAAGGCGGTCAAACCGTCCAGCCACATCGGGTTGTACGAGGCCTCGATCACCGACCAGCCGCACAGCGCGTACGAGGCCCCGAGCAGTCCCGCGGCCCACGCCGGCCCGCGCCGCTGGGTGCGCAGCAGCCAGGCCATCGCCGCCGCGGCGGCCGCCGTCTTGAGCACGGTGACCACGTACACCGCGAGGTCGATGTCCTGGCGCGGGAACAGCCCCACCAGGACCGCGAACGGGCTGGCCAGGTAGGTCCCGAGGTCGGGCAGGAAGCTGGTCCCGTACCCGGACTGCCAGTTCAGCAGCAGCCCGCCGGCGGCGCGCCCGTGCAGCAGGTCCCACAGGTGTGCGTGGAAGGGCACGAACTGATTGCCGAGGTCGTTGATGCTGCGGTGGCGCGGCCCGTACGGGAAGACGCGCGCCACGGCGTCTCCGGCGCACACGGCCACCGCCGTGACCAGGGCGGCGAGCGCCGAGCCGGACAGGCTCGGGCGGCGCGGGGAGCGGTGCGGTGTCGACATGGTGGGCCGACCCTGGCACTCCCGGTGGGCCGAAGGGTGGCCATCGGTGGACGCGAACCCCAACACCCCCGGAATCGTTGGTCGAACCAGTGGCTCTGATCACCTCGACTGCATAACATCGATCACCGCACGGCCCTTGTGCACCGAAGCACAATCTCCCGGCCCTGGAGGCTCCTTTGCACCGTCGCACAGCGCTCTCCGTTTCCGCCGCCCTGCTCCTGGCGGCCCCTCTGCTGTCCGCGTGCTCGGGCGAAGCACGCCCCGGCACCGCGGCCGTGATCGGCGGCGAACGGATCACCACCTCCGCGCTCCAGGCCCAGGTGAACGACGTCCGCACCGCGCAGAACCGCTCCGAACACGCGGCCGAGCTCATCGCGGCCGTCCCGCAGCTCGACCGGGTCAAGCTCAGCACCATGCTGCAGAGCCGGATCCTCGACCGGATGGCGAAGGACGCCGGGATCACCGTCACCCCCAAGGAGCTCCAGGACGCCCGCAAGGCCTACGACGAGGGCAACCGCGGGGCGGCCGCCTTCGAGGAGGCGATCCTGCAGAAGGCCGCCGTCGCCCCCGACCAGATCGAGCGCTGGGTCCGGGACCAGGTGCTCTTCGAGAAGCTGAACGCCAAGTACGGCGAGGGCAAGCTCGCCGAGCCCGCCGCGAAGGCCGCGGCGAATCTCGGCATCGAGGTGAACCCGCGCTACGGCGTCTGGGACCCCCAGCGGGTCACCCTCGGCGAGCACGCCACCCCCTGGATCACCCAGGTCACCCGGCCCGAGCAGCCCCCGGCCGGCGCCTAGGCCGACGGCCCGGGCCGTCCCCGCGGGGAGGTAGGTTCGGAGGGTGACTGACGACGTGTCCTCCGAGCCCACCGGCCGCATCGTGCTGCTGACCACGAGCCACCGGGTGGCCCCCGGCGTGCTGTCCTGGCCCGCCTGGCAGACCCTGCACGCCGCGGACCGGGTGCTGTGCGCCGACCCGGGCCACGTCCAGCTCCCCTACCTCCGCGAGGCGGGCGTCGACGTGGCCCTGGAGACCCCCGACGCCCAGGCGCTGATCGAGGAGTGCGCCGGCGGGCACACGGTCGTCGTCCTGCTCAGCGGCGAGGGCGACCGGCGGCTCACCGACGGGCTGGCCCGCTTCGCCGGCTCGGGCCGGGTCGCCGTACCGGACCTGGAGCTGCTTCCGGGCTCGTACGATCTGCCGGGCGCACGCCTGCTCGACCTCGTCCAGGTCATGGACCGGGTCCGGCGCGAATGCCCCTGGACCTCGCAGCAGACGCACGAGGGACTGGCGAAGTACGCCATCGAAGAGGCCTACGAGCTGGTCGAGGCCATCGAGGACGGGGACCGCGAAGAGCTCCGCGAGGAGCTCGGGGACGTCCTGCTCCAGGTGGTCTTCCACGCGCGCATCGCGGAGGAGGGCGGCCCCGGTGAAGAGGACGAGCCGTTCTCCATCGACGACGTGGCCGGAACCCTCGTCGAGAAGCTGATCCACCGGCACCCGCACGTCTTCGGCGACGCGACCGCGCGGACCCCGGAGGACGTGCACGCACACTGGCAGCGCACCAAGCAGGTGGAGAAGCAGCGGGAGTCGGTGACCGACGGGATCCCGCTCGGCCAGCCCGGTCTCGCGCTCGCGGCCAAGCTGGCGGGCCGCGCCCGCGCGGGGGCGGTGCCCGTGGAACTGCCCCGCGGGGAGGGCGTCGGGTACGAACTGCTGGATCTGGCGGCGCGCGCCGAGGCGGCGGGGACCGACCCCGAGACCGCGCTGCGCGCGGCGGCCCGCACCTACCGTGACGCGATCCGTACGGCCGAGGGCGTCGGCGAGTAGCCCTCAGCAGCGGGAGGCACGCTCGGCGGCGTCAGTACGCCCGGGGCGCGCGCCCCGACGGGTTGTGCCAGTGCGGGTCGGGGCGGTTCAGGAACCATTCGCCGAAGCCCATCGGGCGGTCCACCTGGTCCTGGCCTGTGCCACTGGCAGGTACGGCGTCGTAGAAAATCCTGTCGGGGCGCGCGCCGAGCTCCTCCAGGAGGTACGAGGTCTCGCGGATGAACTGCGGCGGACCGCTGAGGTAGACGTCCTGGTCGGGCCAGAGCCCGCGGTTGCTGAGCGCGGTCGCCAGCCGGCCGGTGGCCTCGTTGCGGTGCTGACCGGGGGCGGGGGTGATGTAGGTGACGCTCAGCCAGCCCAGGGAGGCCGCGTACGCGTCGATGAGCGGGCGGTCGTAGAGGTGGGCGGCGTCGCGTGCGACCACGAAGAGCCGTACGTCCTGATCGGGAGGGTGTTCCGCCAGGTCCTCCAGCATGGCGCGGACCGGGGCCCAGCCGGTGCCGGCGGCTATGAAGCTGACCGGGCGGTCCTCGCGGCGGAAGGTCATCTGCCCGCCGGCCGCGCCGAGCCGCAGCATGTCCCCGGGCTGCGTCTCACGGATCAGGGCGGTGCTGAGGCGGCCCCCTTCGATGCGGCTGACGTGCAGGTCGAGCGTTCCGTCCGCGCGGGGCGCGTTCCCCAGGGAGTACGTGCGCCAGGTCGTGGGCACCCGGTCGCTGCTCACGCTCGTGTACTGGCCCGGGAGATGGGGGAAGGGGGCGTGCGGGCGAAGGGTGAGGACGCCGATGTCCTGTCCGTACAGCAGGTGGCGCACGACTTCCGCGTCCCACCAGGGCGGGTCGTCACTGGAGGCGGCGCCGGCCATCATCGCGTCGGCGATCATTTGGTACGCCTCTGACCAGGCCTTTTCGGCCTGTGGATGCCAGGCGGAGCCGGAGGCCTCGGCGAGCGCGGCGATCAGGCTGGTGCCCACGGCCGCGTAGTGCTCGGGCCCCGCCAGGAACTTGCGGTGGTCGCGCCCGAGGTCGCGGAGATAGGGGAGGAGCGTTTCGTTCTCCAGGTGGGCGATCACATGGGTGAGCGCGGCGAAGAGCCGGTCCCGCTGTCGTTCCATGTCTTCGAAGGAGGCCGGGAAGAGATCACGGACTCCGGGGTTGTGCCAGAAGAGGTGGGAGTAGAAGAACTTGACCGCGTGCTCGGCCCGTCTCTCCACCACCGCGAAGCTGCTTTTCAAGATCCTCACATCCACAAAACCGAAAGTAGGAACGCCGGGGAACCTGAGGTCAAGGCAGGGCCGATCTACGGACAGCCGCGATAAATAGGCCATATGGGGTGATGGGTGGCGGGCGGGATACGGTCTCCGGGTGCACGAGCAGACCCCCGCAGCCCCCGAAGAGCCCGCCGCCGACCCGTCCGCGGATCCGTCCTCGGATCCGTCCGCGAACGGATCCGCCCCGCCGACCCTGTTCGACTGGGAGTTCGCGACCGACCCCTACCCGGCGTACGCCTGGCTGCGCGAGCACGCGCCCGTGCACCGCACCACGCTCCCCAGCGGGGTCGAGGCCTGGCTCGTCACCCGGTACGCAGACGCCCGCCAGGCCCTCGCCGACCAGCGGCTCAGCAAGAACCCGGCCCACCACGAAGGCTCCGCGCACGCCAAGGGCCGGACCGGGATCCCGGGGGAGCGCAAGGCCGAGCTGATGACCCACCTCCTCAACATCGACCCGCCGGACCACACGCGGCTGCGCCGCCTGGTGTCGAAGGCGTTCACCCCGCGCAGGGTCGCCGAGTTCACCCCGAGGGTGCAGGAGCTGACCGACCACCTCATCGACCGGTTCTGCGAGAAGGGGGAGGCCGACCTCATCCACGAGTTCGCCTTCCCGCTCCCCATCTACGCCATCTGCGAGATGCTGGGTGTACCGCGAGAGGACCAGGACGACTTCCGCGACTGGGCCGGCATGATGATCCGCCACGCGGGTGGCCCGCGCGGCGGCGTGGCTCGCGCGGTCAAGCAGATCCGCAGCTACCTCGTCGAACTGATCCGCCGCAAGCGCGACGACCTGGGCGACGACCTGATCTCTGGACTGATCCGGGCGAGCGACCACGGCGAGCACCTCACCGAGAACGAGGCGGCCGCCATGTGCTTCGTGCTACTTTTCGCCGGGTTTGAGACGACGATCAACCTCATCGGCAACGGGACCTACGCCCTGCTGCAGAACCCGGACCAGCGTGAATGCCTCCAGGCTTCCCTCGCTGCGGGAGAGACCGACCTGCTTGAAACCGGCATCGAAGAGCTGCTGCGCTACGACGGCCCCGTGGAAATGGCCACCTGGCGGTACGCGACGGAGCCGCTGACTCTGGGCGGCCAGGACATCCCGGTCGGCGACCCCGTTCTCGTCGTCCTCGCTGCTGCCGACCGCGACCCGGAGCGGTTCAGTGAACCGGACACGCTCGACCTTGCCAGGAGCGACAACCAACATCTGGGGTACGGCCACGGCATTCACTACTGCCTGGGAGCACCCTTGGCCCGTCTCGAAGGCCAAACAGCCCTCGCTGAGCTGCTGACCCGGCTGCCGGACCTGGAACTCGCCGAGGACCCGGCAGAACTGCGCTGGCGTGGTGGGCTCATCATGCGCGGCCTGCGCACCCTGCCGGTCCGCTTCACGCCCAGCCCTGTCCCGGAGGCGCGAAAGGCCCGCTGACGGGCTCTTGCTGAGGCGGTGGTCGGCAGCGGCCTGGAAGTCATCGCCTTCCCGGACGGGCGAAGCGCCGGGTTTCCCCCACGGGCACCTTCCGAGGCGCCTACGCTTTGGAAACGCCAAGACCCCGGAGCGTCCCGCTAAGAAGGCTCCAGGGTCTGACTTGCCAGTCGGGAAGGACTGACCGTGCGTGATTCAACCCTGCCCAAGAAGAGCAAAGCAAGTGGAGTCAGGACCGGCAAGGCCAGGAACGGTGCCCTCCAGGTCGTCATCTACCTCCGGGTGTCGACGAAGGCGCAGATCAGCAGGTCCGGACTCAAGCAGCAAGAGAAGGACTGCCGGTCGTGGCTCGACAGCCATCTGCGAGACACCCCCTACGAGATCGTCGGCGTCTTCGCGGACGGTGTCTCCGGAAAGCTCGATCAGCGCGATGACAAGGCGCTCATCGAAGGTCTCGTCCGGGCCGGAAAGGTCGATCTGGCCATCGCGCAGAAGCTGGACCGTTACGGTCGCACCGCCCGGATCACCAGTGACTGGGTCCGGGCGATGGTCGACAAGGGCACCCGCGTAGTCACCTCGGACGGCCGGATCGATTCGGACGACGCACTCGAGTTCCAGGTCGCCATGCCGACACTGGCGCACCTCGCCGAGCTGGAACACGAGCTGATCTTCTCGAGGACCTGGAGCGGCAGGGAGTGGAAGCTACAGGCGGGCGGCTGGGCAGGTGGGCCGCCGCCGTACGGCTTCGAGTTGTTGAACAAGGGGCGGAGCGGATCGACCATCGTTCTGTGCGAGGAGGAAGTCCGGACTCTGGGCATGGCAGCGCACTGCCTGATCGATCTCGAGCTGAACTACTCCAAGACTTGCGCGCACCTCAATGACAACAACAGGGTCACCCGTAGCGGGCGTCCCTGGACCGTCGCAAACCTCATCAAGCGTCTCGGCAGTGAGCCCGTCCTTGACCTCTGCGTCACCTACCGGAAGGAAGGCGGCAAGACAGCGGTCGGTGAGGACGGACAGCGCAAGTACGGAGATGCCGTCAAGATCCCCATGCCGGAGGTCTGCGACGCGGCACGTCGCGCGCAGCTCCGTTCCGCCATGGAAGGACTTAGCCTCGAGTCCCGTCGTGAGAACTCCCTGTACCCCCTGTCCACGCGGATCAAGGGCAACTGCGGTGAGGTCTACACGGGCGGAGGGGGTCGAGGCCGAGAGACACGCCTGTACCGCTGCAAGGGAAACGTCCGTGGATGTGACGACGTTTACCTGAACGCGGACGAGGTCGAGAGCGAAGTCTGGGAACAGCTCGCTGAGTCCCTTGGCGAGGAGCGCTCCCAGGAGTGGCTTCCCGGCAGGCGGCTGAGCCCGGGGGCTCCCGGCTTGGAGGAGAAGGCGGAACTGTTCAGCCTGTTCGATGTGCAGGTCGAGGCCGAGAATCACCGCTTTCAGAAGAAGTCAGGTGCGCGCTGCCCGGTGACGCAATGGCATGTAGCAGCGATGCGGGACGTACCGGCTGATGTGGCGGAGGAGGAGTGGGCCGACGTGCGGAGCGTCCTGGAAGCGATCTACCCGCCTGCGTCGTTCACCAAGACCAAGATCGACCTGCGGTTGGCGCTGAACGGCATGCTGCACCGGTTGCGTACGGGGATCACCTGGACGGAGATCCCCGCGAAATTCGGGCCGGCGCAGCGCATCCGTGAGCGACAGCTGTCGTGGTGGCAGCGCGGGGCATGGCCGCTGCTGGTGGCGTGGCTGAACGAGCGGCGTGCGGGAACGCCCGTGTACGTCCGGCCCACCATCCCGCTGTTGCGCGTGACGGTGCGCGGCGCCGAGACCGTGGGACCGCCTTCCGGCTCGCGACCCTGCTGACGCGCCTGCCCGACCTGGAACTGGCCGTGCCTCCCGAGGAACTGCGCTGGCGCGGCGGGCTCATCATGCGGGGCCTGCGGACGCTTCCGGTCCGCTTCACGGCCGAATCAAAACCCCAAAACACCTGAAACCACCCTGACCGGAGGTCAGTTCACCGCCCCAACTTGTGACTGGCGTTCGAAGGCCGCTAGGTTCTGCCGTTACCCCGCCGTTATGCGAAAGGTGCAGCCTCATGCGTTCCGGGAACGGCCGCCACAGACGCCCCCGACAAGTGCCCGCACTTGTCGTCACCGCCGGAGTCACCGGCACAGCACTCGCCCTGCCCCTGCTCGCCGCCACCGGAGCGAGCGCCGCGGAGACCTCCACATGGGACAGGGTCGCCGAGTGCGAGAGCGGTGGCACGTGGAGTGCCAACTTCGGCGGTGGAGCCTACGGCGGACTGCAGTTCAGTCAGGAGCAGTGGAAGAGCGCCGGCGGGCTCGACTTCGCCGAGCGCGCCGACCTCGCCAGCCGCTCCCAGCAGATCGCCGTGGCCGAACGGGTCCTGGCTTCCCAGGGCCCCCAGGCGTGGCCGCTGTGCGGGGTGCAGGCCGGCCTGACGCAGGACGCGCCCGCCGCCGCGGTGGACCCGGGCCTGCCCAGCGGTTCCGGATCCGTCGCCCCCGCCCCGTCCCGCCCGGACGACTCCGTGCCCGGCACCGGATCGGGCAAGCGGTCCACGGACTTCGGCGCCCCGACGCAGCAGGGCCCGAGCTCGTCGGCCTCGGTGCTGCCCGACTATCCGATCGGCGTGCCGGGCGAACTGCCCGTCATGCCGGAGCCGGACCTCCAGACACCGCCTCCCGGCCTCCCGGGCGACCCGACGCCTCCGACGAGCCCGGCGGACCCCACGACTCCCACGCCGCCGTCCGCGGTCCCGACGCTGCCGGACGACCCCACCCTGCCGGTGGACCCGACGGCTCCGGTGACCCCGTCCGACCCGGGGAACCCGGCGAACCCGACGAACCCGGGCAATTCGGCGAACCCGGCAGATCCCCTCAACCCGGTTGATCCCACGGCCCCGACGACTCCGGCCGCACCCGGCGGATCCGCCTCCCCGGCCGCTCCGGCGACCCCCGGTGCGACCGAGGGCGGCGGCAAGCACCGCGGCCAGGCCGCCGTCGAGACGCCCGTCGCGTCTGACGCCGCGTCGGACCCGACGTACACCGTGAAGGAGGGCGACAGCCTGATCACGATCGCGGACGCTACCGGAGTAAAGGGCGGCTGGAAGGGCCTCTACGAGGCCAACGAGCAGGTCATCGGCGGGGACGCGGACCTGATCAAGCCCGGCCAGAATCTGGATCTAACGCACGAATAGGGACACTTGAGGCGCCCGGAACCAGCTGATTGTCCGTTTTCTGTAAGTGAGACATGTGTCTCTTCAGGTCAACTGGCGTGTCCGGCCCGACGGGTTCCGCAAACCCCGCCCTCACCTGCGCAAACACCCTTCCGGGGAGTGCAAGTAGGGGCGGGTTCCCCCCGATGTCGCTCGTTGAACATCGGGGGGAGACCTGTCTACCTTCTGAATCGCTCGCCACCGCGGGCTCCTTCGACCGCATCGCCGAATCCTGCCGGCGGACGGAGGGAACACTCGTCGCGTCAAGCGCCGAAGGCAGGAGCGGGGGAACCAAGGTAGGCGCCGGTAGCGGCCGTTGAGAGACGGTCACATCAGCCGGCTAGGGGTTAAGCCAAGCGCTAGGTCGCTCGGCCGGGCACTCACTCGCCCGAACCCGACAGCTCACCTCGTAGGCGTCGGTGAGGAGAACTCCATGCTGCTTTCGGGCAAGGGCAAGCACCGTCGCGGCTCCAAGGCCGTCCGCATCGTCACGCTCGCCGGCGTCGCCGGTGTCGCCGTCGCGGCTCCGCTGATGGCCGCGGGCACCGCTTCGGCCGCGACCGCTTCCGAGTGGGACCGCGTCGCCTCGTGCGAGTCCGGCGGCAACTGGTCCATCAACACGGGCAACGGCTACTACGGCGGCCTGCAGTTCTCGTCCTCCACGTGGGCCGCGTACGGCGGCAAGACGTACGCCGCGCAGGCCAACCAGGCCTCCAAGTCGCAGCAGATAGCCATCGCCGAGAAGGTCCTCAAGGGCCAGGGCAAGGGCGCCTGGCCGCACTGCGGCGTGGGCCTGTCGAACTCCTCCTACACCGGCGGCTCGGCGCAGACTCCCGCCAAGCCGAAGACGCAGCCGAAGCCCGCGCAGAAGCAGGAGAAGAAGGCCGAGTCGAAGAAGGAGACCAAGCGCGCCGAGGCTCCGACCACCCGCTCCGAGCGCCCGGCCGCGAAGCCCGAGGCCCCCAAGACGGGCAACGGCTCCTACGAGGTCAAGTCCGGCGACACGCTGGGTGCGATCGCCGACGCGAACAGCGTGTCCGGTGGCTGGGAGAAGCTCTACGAGCTCAACAAGGACATCGTCACGGACGCCGACCTGATCTTCCCGGGCCAGAAGCTGAAGCTCAGCTGAAACCTGTGAGGTCGGGCGCGGCCGCTTTCGCGACGCGCAGTAGTTCCACGCAGTAGCTCCACCACGTCATCCCACCGCCCGGCGCGCAACCCCCTTCGCGCCGGGCGGTGCTGTGTGCGGGTGCGTCCGGCCTGACGGAGCCTCCGAAATGGCCGCCGAGCAAGAGCCCTATGTCCTGTAAGAGGGGCATTCAGGCCCTTTTTCGTCCCAGGACCCGGGCGGTCGGGCGGTCGAGTGCCCCGAGGCGGTTAGGCTCTAGGCGGCAAGGCCATCCCACGGCCTGACATGCCACCGCACACCCAGCGTCACATCCCAGAAGGAGATGCTCGTGCCGTCCATCGACGTCGTCGTAGCCCGGGAAATCCTGGACTCCCGAGGCAACCCCACGGTCGAGGTCGAGGTGGGCCTCGACGATGGCAGCACCGGCCGTGCTGCAGTCCCGTCCGGCGCCTCCACCGGAGCGTTCGAAGCCGTTGAGCTCCGTGACGGTGACCCCAACCGTTACATGGGCAAGGGCGTAGAGAAGGCCGTCCTCGCCGTCATCGAGCAGATCGGCCCGGAGCTCGTCGGCTACGACGCCACCGAGCAGCGCCTGATCGACCAGGCGATGATCGACCTGGACGCCACCGAGAACAAGGGCTCCCTCGGAGCCAACGCCATCCTCGGTGTCTCCCTCGCCGTCGCGCACGCCGCGTCCGAGGCCTCGGACCTGCCGCTCTTCCGCTACCTCGGCGGCCCGAACGCGCACCTGCTGCCCGTTCCGATGATGAACATCCTGAACGGTGGGTCGCACGCCGACTCCAACGTCGACATCCAGGAGTTCATGATCGCCCCGATCGGCGCGGAGTCCTTCTCCGAGGCCCTCCGCTGGGGTGCCGAGGTCTACCACACCCTCAAGAAGGTCCTGCACACCAAGGGCCTCTCCACCGGTCTGGGCGACGAGGGCGGCTTCGCGCCGAACCTGGAGTCCAACCGCGCCGCGCTCGACCTCATCGTCGAGGCCATTAAGCAGGCCGGCTACGTCCCGGGCACCCAGATCGCGCTCGCGCTCGACGTCGCCGCGTCCGAGTTCTACAAGGACGGCAACTACGAGTTCGAGGGCAAGTCCCGCTCGGCCGCCGAGATGACCGACTACTACGCCGAGCTCGTCGAGGCGTACCCGCTCGTCTCCATCGAGGACCCGCTGTTCGAGGACGACTGGTCGGGCTGGAAGACCCTCACCGACCGCCTGGGCTCCAAGGTCCAGATCGTCGGCGACGACCTCTTCGTCACCAACCCCGAGCGTCTCGCCCGCGGCATCGAAGAGGGCTCGGCGAACGCCCTGCTCGTCAAGGTGAACCAGATCGGTTCGCTGACCGAGACCCTGGACGCCGTCGAGATGGCCCAGCGCAACGGTTTCAAGTGCATGATGTCGCACCGCTCCGGTGAGACCGAGGACGTCACCATCGCCGACCTCGCCGTCGCCGTGAACTGCGGCCAGATCAAGACCGGCGCCCCGGCCCGCTCGGACCGCGTCGCCAAGTACAACCAGCTGCTGCGCATCGAGGAGATCCTCGACGACGCCGCGGTGTACGCGGGCCGCAGCGCGTTCCCGCGCTTCAAGGGCTGAT
Source organism: Streptomyces sp. NPDC006450 (assembly GCF_040612195.1). Lineage (NCBI taxonomy): Bacteria > Bacillati > Actinomycetota > Actinomycetes > Kitasatosporales > Streptomycetaceae > Streptomyces > Streptomyces sp. NPDC006450. The sequence continues at coordinate 11,689 of NZ_JBEXPT010000055.1, forward strand.
CAGTCCCTTTCGGGCGCAAGCCTCCCTACGTCCCCGCACTCGGTCCCGTACCGTGTGCGGGGACGTAGTGCGTCGTGCGCATATAGGGGAGGCGGATCAATGGCCGGGAACCGGGACCGGTTCGCCACGTTCTCGACCGCGACCAGGCTCAAGCAGCTGGGCGAGCGGACCGCGGCGCACGTGTACCGCTCGCAGTCCCGCAGGCAGGTCCGCCGCAGCCGGCTCACCGGCCGGGCCGCCCTGCTCGTCCTCGTCCTCTGTACCCTGGTCGTCGCCCTCGCGTATCCGATGCGCCAGTACGTGTCCCAGCGCTCGGAGATCGCGAAGCAGCAGAAGGACGCCGTCGCCGCACGGGACCGACTGGAACGGCTGCGCGACGAGAAGGCCCGCTGGCAGGACAACGCGTACGCCGAGCAGCAGGCGCGCAAGCACCTGCACTTCGTCCGGCCGGGGGAGATCAGCTACATCATGACCGACCCCGGTGCCGGCGGCGCAGAGCAGCGCCGCAGCGGACAGGCCGCCACCGACCGGCCCTGGTACTCCAACGTCTGGGACGGCGTCGACAAGGCCGACCGCCCGGGCGACTGAGTCCCACCCATCCACGAGAACGAAAAGACTTCCTCCAGGCATGCAGACGCCCCCGCCCCAGACCGACCGGACCGAGCCGACCGCCGCCGACATCGAGGCGTTCGAGCAGCAGCTCGGCCGCCCTCCGCGCGGGCTGCGCGCCATCGCGCACCGCTGCCCCTGCGGGCAGCCGGACGTGGTGGAGACCGCACCGCGACTCCCCGACGGCACCCCCTTCCCGACGCTGTACTACCTGACCTGCCCGCGCGCAGCCGGTGCGATCGGCACGCTGGAGGCCAACGGCGTGATGAAGGAGATGCAGGCCCGCCTCGCCGTGGACCCCGAACTGGCCGACGCCTACCGGGCCGCGCACGAGGACTACATCACCCGCCGCGACGCCATCGAGGTGCTCCAGGGCTTCCCGAGCGCCGGCGGCATGCCGGACCGGGTCAAGTGCCTGCACGTGCTGGTCGGCCACTCCCTGGCCGCGGGCCCGGGCGTGAACCCGTTCGGCGACGAGGCCCTGGCGATGCTGCCCGAGTGGTGGGCCAAGGGCGCCTGCGTCACCCCGTGCGGGGAGAAGAAGGCCGAAGAGAACACGGCCGTGGAGGCCGGAGCGACGGAGGCGGGCGCGTGAGCCGGGTCGCGGCCGTCGACTGCGGTACGAACTCCATCCGGCTCCTCGTCGCGGACCTCGACCGCGCCACCGGCGAGCTGATCGAGCTGGACCGCCGGATGATCGTCGTCCGGCTCGGCCAGGGCGTCGACAAGACGGGCCGGCTGGCCCCGGAGGCCCTGGAGCGCACCTTCGCGGCCTGCCGCGAGTACGCGGCGGTCATCAAGGAACTCGGCGCCGAGCGGGTGCGGTTCGTGGCGACCTCGGCCTCCCGGGACGCGGAGAACCGGGACGAGTTCGTCCGCGGGGTCCTGGACATCCTGGGCGTCGAGCCCGAGGTGATCAGCGGCGACCAGGAGGCCGAGTTCTCCTTCACCGGCGCCACCGGTGAGCTGACCGGCCACACCGGCCTGGAGCGGCCCTTCCTCGTGGTGGACATCGGCGGCGGCTCCACGGAGTTCGTGGTCGGCACCGAGCACGTCCGGGCGGCCCGCTCCGTCGACGTGGGCTGTGTCCGGATGACCGAGCGCCACCTGACGGTGGACGGGGTCGTCACCGACCCGCCGACCGCGGAGCAGGTGGCCGCGATACGGGCCGACATCGAGGCGGCGCTGGACCTGGCCGCCGAGACCGTCCCGCTGGCCGAGGCGCGCACCCTGGTGGGTCTGGCCGGCTCGGTGACCACGGTCGCCGCGATCGCGCTGGGCCTGGAGGCGTACGACTCGGCGCGGATCCACCACTCCCGGATCCCGTACGAGACGGTCCGTGAGGTCAGCGAGCGGATGCTGACGCTGACGCACGCCGAGCGCGCGGCCATCCCGGTGATGCACCCGGGACGGGTCGACGTGATCGGCGCGGGCGCCCTGGTCCTGCTGGCGATCATGGAGCGGGTCGGCGCCTCGGAGGTCCTGGTCTCGGAGCACGACATCCTCGACGGAATCGCCTGGTCCATCGCCTGACGACCGACTCGAACGCACGCCACGGTGCCCCCGGCGCATCCCGCCGGGGGCACCGTCGCGTCCGACCGGTCCCCCGTCCGTCCGGGCCGGCACCCGTCAGACCGGTCGCCCGCCCGTAGCTGCCGTCGTGCCGCGGTCGTGCGTGCGAGCGATGCCCGACAGGGGTTCCGGAGGGCCGTCCGGGGGCCTTAGGTCCCGTCGTCCACATGAACTTCGTGAAGTTCTTCACAAGGAAAAGATGCCTGTGAGGGCTCCGGAGGAGCCTTTTGGGCGAGTCCGGGGCCCCTCGGGCCTTCTTTTTGCTCGCGTTCGTGCGATTGGCGGATGCCGGGAGCCTCTGGCAGTAGGTATCCACGAAGGCGGTGGTCTACTCCGCTTGAGGGCTTGGAGGCCAGTTCAGGACTGGTGTTCAACGACTCCCGTTACACCCTGGTTCCCGCTTCGCGCCATGACCTCGGTCACGTGGGCGGCGGAGTGTAGCAGAGGGTCCGGAGGTCCTTGTGAAGGGGCTCACGAGCGTCACCCCTTGGGGTGCTGGATACTCGTTCCATGAGCACCACGGAGCGTCCCAGGATCCTCGTTGTAGGAGGTGGGTACGTAGGCCTGTACGCAGCCAAGCGCATCATGAAGAAGATGCGTTACGGCGAGGCGACCGTCACGGTCGTCGACCCGCGCTCGTACATGACCTACCAGCCCTTCCTCCCTGAAGTGGCCGCAGGCAGCATCTCGCCTCGGCACGTCGTCGTACCGCTGCGACGCGTGCTTCCGAAGGCTGAGGTCCTCACCGGCCGGGTCACGAACATCGACCAGGACCGCAAGGTCGCCGTCGTCACGCCGCTGGTCGGCGAGGCGTACGAGCTGCCCTTCGACTACCTGGTGATCGCGCTCGGCGCCATCTCCCGCACCTTCCCGATCCCCGGCCTCGCCGAACAGGGCATCGGCATGAAGGGCGTGGAAGAGGGCATCGGCCTGCGCAACCACGTACTCGAGCAGCTCGACAAGGCCGAGTCCACGACGGACGAGGACGTCCGCCGCAAGGCCCTCACCTTCGTCTTCGTCGGCGGCGGCTTCGCCGGCGCCGAGACGATCGGCGAGGTCGAGGACATGGCCCGCGACGCCGCGAAGTACTACACCAGCATCAAGCGCGAGGACATGCGCTTCATCCTGGTCGACGCGGCCGACAAGATCCTTCCCGAGGTCGGGCCCAAGCTCGGCACCTGGGGCAAGGAGCACCTCGAGTCGCGCGGCATCGAGATCTACCTGAACACCTCCATGGACTCCTGCGTGGACGGCCACGTGGTGCTGAAGAACGGCCTCGAGGTCGACTCCAACACCCTCGTGTGGACCGCCGGCGTCAAGCCCAACCCGGTGCTGGCCCGCTACGGCCTGCCGCTCGGCCCCCGCGGCCACGTGGACGCCGAGCCGACCCTCCAGGTCAAGGGCACGGACTACATCTGGACCGCCGGCGACAACGCCCAGGTGCCCGACCTCGCCGCCCGCAAGGCCGGCGTGGAGAACGCCTGGTGCCCGCCGAACGCCCAGCACGCGCTGCGCCAGGCCAAGGTCCTCGGCGACAACGTCATCTCCGGGATGCGCGGCTTCCCGCAGAAGGAGTACGCGCACTCCAACAAGGGCGCGGTGGCGGGCCTCGGCCTCCACAAGGGCGTGGCGATGATCGTCATGGGCGGGATGAAGATCAAGCTCAAGGGCCGGCTCGCCTGGTACATGCACCGTGGCTACCACGGCATGGCCATGCCGACCTGGAACCGCAAGATCCGCGTCTTCGCCGACTGGACCCTCGGCATGTTCCTCAAGCGCGAGGTCGTCTCCCTCGGCGCCCTGGAGACCCCCCGCGAGGAGTTCTACGAGGCCGCCAAGCCGGCTCCGGCCGCCGTCACCCCGGCCCCGGCCCAGAAGGCCAAGGCCTCCTGACCCCGTAGGACCAGCAGGACCAGCAGGACCAGCAGGACAGCAGGACCGGCAGGACCAGTACGACCCAGCGTGACCCGAAGGGGCCGCCCGCCATCCGTGGTGCGGGCGGCCCCTTCGGCATATCCGGGACCGGATCCGGGTATGCCGTGCGGTCGGAACTCAATCGGAGCTTGTCGAAGCTTGTCGAAGGGGCTTGCATGAACGACGCCGCGCCGCGGCTGGCCGCTTTAGCCGAAACCCTGCTGGGAGACCCTCTCCCCGTCCGCATCCGGGCCTGGGACGGCAGCGAGGCCGGCCCGCTCGGCGGACCCGTCCTGGTCCTGAACAACCGGCGCGCCCTGCGCCGGATCCTGTGGAAGCCGGGCGAGCTCGGCCTGGCCCGCGCCTGGGTCGCCGGGGACCTCACCGCCGACGGGGACCTGTTCGAGCTGCTGGACCGCGTCGGCGGGCTGCTCTGGGAGCGGGACCGCGACCCCGTGCCGGCGGCCGCCGAGCACAGGGGGCCCGCCGCCCTGCTGCGCGATCCGCGCGCCCGGGCCGCCGTACGGAGCCTCGTGGGCCTGGCACGGCCGTGGACCAAGCCGGCTCCGCCGCCCGAGGAGGCACCCCGCCGCGGCGGGGCCCGGCACACCAAGGTCAGCGACCGGCGGGCCGTCAGCCACCACTACGACGTGGGCAACACCTTCTACGAGCGGGTGCTCGGCCCGTCGATGGTGTACTCCTGCGCCTACTGGACCCCGGGCGGGAGCCTGGAGGACGCCCAGCGGGACAAACTGGACCTGGTCTGCCGCAAGCTCGCCCTGAGACCCGGGGACCGCCTCCTGGACGTCGGCTGCGGCTGGGGCTCGATGGCCCTGCACGCGGCCCGGGAGTACGGGGTCAGGGTCACCGGGATCACGCTCTCGCGCGAACAGGCCGCCTACGCCCGCAAGCGGGTCGCGGAGGAGGGCCTGGCCGACCTCGTGGAGATCCGGGTCCAGGACTACCGGGACGTCAAGGACGGCCCGTACGACGCCATTTCCTCCATCGGGATGGCCGAACACGTCGGTGCCGAGCGCTACCGCACGTACGCCCGGAGCCTGTACGGACTGCTGCGGCCGGGCGGGAGGCTGCTGAACCACCAGATCGCGCGGCGCCCCGAGCCGGACGAGGAGTCCTACCGGATCGACGCGTTCATAGACGCCTACGTCTTCCCCGACGGCGAGCTGTCCCCGCTGGGCACCACCGTCGGCGAGCTGGAGCGGGCCGGCTTCGAGGTCCGCGACGTGGAGGCGCTGCGCGAGCACTACGCGCTCACCCTGCGGGCCTGGGTGGCCCGGCTCGAAGAGCACTGGGCGGAGGCGGTACGGCTGACCTCGCCCGGGCGGGCCCGGGTCTGGAGGCTGTACATGGCCGCCTCGGCGCTCGCCTTCGAGCACAACCGGCTCGGGGTCAACCAGGTGCTCGCGGTCCGCACCGGGACCCGCTCGGCCTCCGGGATGGCGCTGCGCGCCCGGGAGTGGCCGCAGTAGCTCCACGGGGGCGGCATGAGCAGCCTCACGGGAACGGCCGAGGGGGCCCCGGGGGTGGCGGGGGCCGCCGCCGTGGTAAGGGCGGGGGGTGGGGGGCGGGGGGGCGACGACGGGTTTTTTGCGGTGAGGAATGTAAGCAGGGCCGCGCGGCGGGGGGGGGAC
>NZ_JBEXPT010000055.1:17445-40886 GCF_040612195.1 Streptomyces sp. NPDC006450
CATGAGCAGCCTCACGGGACCGGCGGTGGGCCCCGCGGAGATCGCGGGGCCCTCGGCCTTCGTACGGGCGCCGTTGCCGGTGCCGGGCGGCTACTCGGTCTTGATCGCGGTCAGCATGTTCAGCCGGGCCGCGCTGCGGGCGGGCCACATGGCCGCCAGGGCGCCGACGATGCCGGCCAGCAGCATGAAGATCGCGATCCGGTCGAAGGGGATCACCAGGGCGTAGTTCGGGATCGAGCCCTTGATGGTCTCGCCCACGGCCCAGGCGATGAAGGTGCCGAGGGCCACGCCGATGACCGCGCCGAAGAGCGAGATCACGATGGCTTCCAGCCGGATCATGTTCTTGACCCGGCCGCGGTCCAGCCCGATGGCCCGCAGCATGCCGATCTCCTGCGTCCGCTCGTACACGGACATCGCCAGGGTGTTGACGACGCCGAGGACCGAGATGATGAGCGCCATGGCGAGCAGGCCGTACATGATGTTCAGGGCGGTGTTGATCATGCCGCCCATCTGGTTGCGGATGTCCTGCTGGGTGGCGAAGGTGATCGCCGGGTTCTTGCCGAGGGCGTCGACGAGGGCCTGCTCGCCCTTCTCGGAGGCGCCGCCGTCCATCTTCACGAAGACCTCGCGGATGTACGGCTCCTCGGTGTGCCGGCTGAGGATCTTGTAGTCGATCACGTAGGGGGAGAGCATGCCCTCCATGTCCTTGTAGATCGCGCCGACCTTGAGGTCCGCCTTCTTGTTGTCGTCGAAGGTGGTCTTCAGGGTGGAGCCGACGACGAGGTTGTTCTCCTTCGCCGTCTTCTCGGCGACCGCCACCTCGCCCTTGGCGAGGCTGGACAGCTGCCCGCCGACCACGTCGAAGTTGAGGAGCTGCCCGATGGTGGCGGGGTTGACTCCGGAAACGGACCGGTAGTCGCCGCCGTCGCCGGTCCGGATGCTGCCGCCCATCTGCGGGGAGACGGCCGTGACGCCGGGGGCCTTCTCCAGGGCGGGGAGCACGGAGGGATCCATGCTGCCGAAGGATTCGCCCATGGAGACGTTGTAGTCGGCCTTGAGGTTGTCCGTGGTCATCCGGTCGATGGCCTTGCCCATCGTGATGCCGAGCACGGACAGGGCGGTGACCAGGGTCAGGCCGATGGCCAGCGAGGCCGCGGTGACGGCGGTGCGGCGCGGGTTGCGGACCGCGTTCTGCGCGGCCAGCTTGCCGGCGACGCCGAAGACCTTCTCCAGCAGCGGGCGGACCGCCGCGATGACCGGGCGGGAGAGGGCCGGCAGCAGGATGATGATGCCGATCATGGTGAGGAAGGCGCCGGCGCCGATGAGCATCTTGCCGTCCTTGCCCGTCATCGCCCCGCCGAGGATGCCGAGCAGACCGAGCAGGGTGACCGCGCCGCCGATGCTGTTGCGCAGCACCAGGGACTTGGCGGTCGCCGGCAGGTGGGCGCTGCCCATGGCGGCGACCGGGGAGATCTTGGCGGTACGGCGTGCGGGCAGCCAGGCGGCCAGCATCGTGACGACGATGCCGATGCCGATCGCGGCGGCGATGGTGACCGGGGCGACGACCAGCGGACCGGCCGGGATCTTGACGTCGAAGGCGTTCATCGCGGAGCGCATGCCCACGGCGAGCCCGACGCCGGCGATCAGGCCGATGGCGGAGGAGATGACGCCGACGACCAGGGCCTCGGCCAGGACCGAGCGCTTGACCTGGCCGCGGTTGGCGCCGACGGCGCGCAGCAGGGCCAGCTCCTTCGTGCGCTGGGCGACCAGCATGGTGAAGGTGTTGTAGATCAGGAAGATGCCGACGAAGAGCGAGATCAGTGCGAAGGTCAGCAGCATCTGGTTCATGCTGTTCATGCCGGCCTCGATGTCCTTGGCCTGCTCGGCGGCGAGCTGCGCGCCGGTCTGGGCCTTGGCGTCCTTGCCGACGATCGGCTTGATCTCGGTGAGGAGCTGGTCGGCGGAGGCTCCGGCCTTGGCGCTGACCGCGAGCTCGTCGTAGAAGCCGGGCCGCAGGTAGAGCTGCTGGGCGGTCGGGGTGTCGAACAGGACGAGCGAGCCGCCCGCGTTGACCGCGCCGTCCTCGGTGGTGAAGACGCCGGCGAGCGTGTACTCCTTGGCCGGGCCGTTGTCGGCCACCCGGACCTTGTCGCCCACCCTGTACTTGCCGCGCTTGGCCGTCTCCTTGTCGAGGGCGATCTCGTCGGCCCTGGCCGGGCCGTTGCCCTCGGTGAAGGCGTAGCGGGGGTCCTTGCCGTCCTTGAGGGGGACGAAGTTGGCGCCGGTGTTGGACCAGCCGTTGCCGATCAGCTTGCCGTCCTGGTCGCCCACGGCGGCGAAGCCGTGGACGCGGCCGGAGACGGCGTCCACGCCGCCGAGCGCCTTGACCTTGTCGAGGGTCTGCTGGCTGATGCCCGGCTCGCCCTCCTTGACGCCCTCGTCGTTGCGGGGGGCGCCGTAGGAGGTGACCGAGACGGCCACGCCGTCGAAGCTCTTGGCGGACTGGTTCGACATCGCCTTGCCGACGGTGTCGGTGAAGACGAGCGTGCCGGAGACGAAGGCGACGCCGAGGACGACGGCGAGCACCGTCATCAGCAGCCGGGCCTTGTGCGCGAGCACGTTGCGCAGGGCGGTACGGAACATGGTGGTGGGGTCCAGGTCTGTGGGGTCAGCGGGGACGGGGGCGAGGGACGTCCCTCAGCTGGTGCGGCCCTTGGCGTCGAAGGCCTTCATGCGGTCGAGCACGCCGTCCGCGGTGGGCTCGATCATCTCGTCGACGATGCGGCCGTCGGCGAGGAAGATGACGCGGTCCGCGTAGGAGGCGGCGACCGGGTCGTGGGTGACCATCACGACGGTCTGGCCGAGCTCGCGCACGGAGTTGCGCAGGAAGCCGAGGACCTCGGCGCCGGAGCGCGAGTCGAGGTTTCCGGTGGGCTCGTCACCGAAGATGATCTCGGGGCGGGAGGCCAGGGCGCGGGCCACGGCCACGCGCTGCTGCTGGCCGCCGGAGAGCTGGGTGGGGCGGTGGGAGAGGCGGTCGGAGAGGCCGACCATGGTGATCACCGAGTTCAGCCACTGCTGGTCGGGCTTGCGGCCGGCGATGTCCATGGGGAGCGTGATGTTCTCCAGGGCGGTCAGGGTCGGCAGCAGGTTGAAGGCCTGGAAGATGAAGCCGATCTTGTCCCGGCGCAACTGCGTCAGCTGCTTGTCCTTCAGGGTGGACAGCTCGGTCTCGCCGATGCGGACGGATCCGGCGGAGAAGGTGTCCAGGCCGGCGACGCAGTGCATCAGCGTGGACTTGCCGGAGCCGGAGGGGCCCATGATCGCGGTGAACTGGCCCTGGGCGAAGTCCACGGAGACGTTGTCCAGAGCGACCACCTGGGTCTCGCCCTGGCCGTACACCTTGGAGAGCCCGGAGGCGCGCGCGGCGACGGCCTGGGCGGTGTGCGGGGCGTAGTTCATGGTGGTCACGGGGGCGACTCCTGTCGGGGGCGGGGCGTGCGGACCTGGCTCACGGCCCGCGGTCGGCGGGACCTTTCCATGGTCGCGGCGCCCACACCCCCTCCGGATCAGCCGTGATGCCCCTTCTCCGGTCCACCGGAGGCTGACCGCACAGGGCTGCGCCTCCTCCTTTGGTATGACAGCCGCCGGGCGCACGTGCGGGGAGGCGCCGGGCGGGTGCCCCGGGGGAGGGGTGGCGCAGGGGCGGCGGAAGCCGGAGCGCAGGCCGGGGCGGAGCCGGAACGGGAGGGGGCGCGGGAGCCGTGACGGGACCGGAAACCGAGCCGGGCCGAGGGGGTGGCGCACGGGGTGGCGTGCAGGGTGGCGCGGGCCATCGAAATCCCGTCAATCCCGTGGTGGTCATGATCGACGTCCGGAACGTGCCGACCGCGCCTTCTGCGCCCTGACGGGGCATCAATCGCCAATAAAATAAGACAACATCGGCGAGACGCCCAGGTGGGGGCCCACGTGTTCCGGATAGGCTCGCCGCAGCGTCCAAGGCTTTATCCCACGGGGCCGCTACGCCCTGCCCGGATGGTGGAATGCAGACACGGCGAGCTTAAACCTCGCTGACCCTCGGGTCGTGCCGGTTCAAGTCCGGCTTCGGGCACGATGACGTTCCGTTTCAGGCCGGAACGTGCGGAGGGCGGGGGGCAACGCGTACCCCCGCCCGTCCCGCGGAGCGGGCCCGTACCAGCGGGGAAAGATCCTCCTCCAGCAGTAGGGCGATTCCTTTGCGTTCGCATTACTCTTGATTCCAAGGCCGCGCACGGTGGCCATGGAGGAGTGAGATGAGGAGCAGCAACCCGGTCTTCTCGCGACGGGGGTTCAGCCGCGACAACGGTGCTTACGCGGGCTTCGGCACGCAGCAGCCCCAGGCCCAGGCCGGGACCGCCACCAACCCGTACGCGACCAACCCCTACGCGACGGACCCGGCCACGGGTATGCCGCAGGCGCCGGTCCGCGACAACGCGATGACCATCGACGACGTCGTGAGCCGTACGGCCATGACGCTCGGCACGGTCATCCTGACGGCGGCCGTCTCCTGGATCGCGCTTCCGGTCGACCCGGCCAACATCAACAAGTCGTACGGCATCGCCATCGGCGCCGCGCTCATCGCGTTCGTCTTCGCGATGATCCAGTCGTTCAAGGCCAAGCCCGTCCCGGCGCTGATCCTGGCCTACGCGGCCTTCGAGGGTGTCTTCCTCGGCGTCATCAGCTCGGCCGTCAGCACCTACATCGGCCCCGGTACGGTCGTCCAGGCCGTCATGGGCACGATGTGCGTGTTCGCCGGCGTGCTGATCGCCTACAAGATGCGCTGGATCACCGTGAACCGGCGCTTCGTCGGCTTCGTGACGGCGGCCGCCATCGGCTTCATGCTCCTGATGGTCGTCAACCTGCTGTTCTCCGCCTTCGCGGGCGGCGACGGCCTCGGCTTCCGCAGCGGCGGCCTCGGCATCCTCTTCGGCGTCATCGGCATCATCCTCGGTGCCGCCTTCCTCGCCATGGACTTCAAGATGGTCGAGGACGGCGTGACCTACGGCGCCCCCCGCGAGGAGTCCTGGCTGGCGGCCTTCGGCCTCACCATGACCCTGGTGTGGATCTACATGGAGATGCTGCGCCTGATCTCCATCCTCAAGGGCGACTAGTACCTGCCGGTACCCCCTGTGAGCTGAGGAAGGCCCCGCGAGCACACGCTCGCGGGGCCTTCCCGCATGTCGGGGGTCAACAGATCGGGTGATCGGGTCGATCGGGCGGTCAGGGAGTCGGGGGCTTGGGGCTCGGGCCCCGGACGTCGGGGCTCCGGACGGGGGCAGGGGCCGGCTCAGCCGAACTTGCGGGCGGCCCTGCGCAGGTCGTACTCGTGGATGATCGCCTTGGCCTGGCCGTACGACAGCTCGTGCGCGCCGAGCAGCCAGCTGACCTTCTCTTCGAACCGGACGAGGGAGGGGCCGTCGTCCACGGCCCGGAGCCAGTCGGAGAGGTCACGACCGGTGGTCTGGGGGATTCTGTCGATCATGTTGCGGTGGGTCTGTTCGGAGAACTCGACGGACATGGGCGCCTCCGGGGGTATCGCCGTGCTGTGCTGTTCTCTTCACGCCACCGTGCCGGAGAGTTCGCCCGTTGGCAATGGCGCCGCGGCGGCGCGTAAGGTCGGCCGGGTGCTCGATACCTCACCCCTGACCGCCGCCGTGGAACGTTTCGCCGACCGGCTGCGGGCCGCTCCGCAGAGCCGACTCCAGCAGGGTGCCGCCGAGGTGGCGCTGGAGCTGGCCCGGGAGCTCTCGCTGCGGGCCCAGCGCCTGGAGGAGGCCGCCGAGGGCTCCGGGGGCGGCACGGGGGCGGCTCCGGCGCGGACGATGCCCGACGACGGGATCTTCGTCGTCGGCGACCAGCTGGCCGTGGCCGGGCTGGACCTCGCCGAGGCCCTGCACGCCGCGGCGGCGGGCCCGGCCGCGGGACCTGCCGCGGGTCCGGATACGGCGAAGGCCCCGTCCGAGGTGCTGGACGAGGCCGTTCGGCTGGTGGATCAGGCGGAAGCCAGGGCGCTGCGGTGACTCGGGGTGCCGCGAGGACTCAGAGCGATGCGATGACGCGGTCGGCGAGGATGTAGACGTTGCTGTCCGGGTCCTCGGAGTCACCGCAGGAGAAGGTCAGGGCGTAGGCGCCGGAGATGCCCGAGCCGCCCAGCAGGACCGGTGCGCTGCCCGAGCGCAGGGCGTCGGCGAGCCGCTCGGCGGTCTCCCGGTGGCCCGGGGTCATGCAGAGCGTCGTGCCGTCGGTGAAGACGTACACGTCCAGGGTGCCCAGCGGGCCGGGGCGGACGTCCGCGAGGGCCGTACGGGCCTCCGCGAGCTCCTCCAGGCGGTTCACCGTGCGCTCGTGGTCGGCGCCGGGGTGCGAGGCCTGCACGGGCACGAAGTCCGGGTGCGAGGGGTGGCGCCGGCGGGCGGCGGCCAGCTCGGCCGAGTCCTCCGGATAGCCCTGGTAGTCCTCGGCGTCGTCGCCCAGGAGCGGCTCCAGGCCGACCATGTCCGCCTGCCGGGGCAGGAAGACGGGGCTCTCCTCGCCGAGGGCGGAGAGGCCGCCCAGCAGCGAGGGGGCGTCGGCGGCGTCGCGCGCCTCCTGAGCGGCCCAGAAGGCGCGCGCCTCGGCGAGCTCGCGCTCGCGCTCCTCGGCGAGGGCCTCGGCGACGGCGGCTCGTATCTCGGCGGCGGGGGACTCCACTGCGCTGCGGGCGTGCGGGACGGTGGCGCCACGGGCGTGCGAAACCGTCAGCTCACCGCGCAGTGCGGTGACCTGCTTGCGCAGGCCGTGGACGGCGTGCAGCGCAGCAGCGCCGACGGCCGTGGCAGCGGCCGTGGTCAGCAGTAGGGCAAGAGACATGGCGCTCACTGACTAACTCCTGATTGATTCGATCCCCCGACTTCCTACATCAGCTTGTCCTGCCCTGGGAATGGCTTGCAGTGCATTACGTCATGAATTGGACAGGCCTTTCGTCCCGATGCCCCCGCCCCAATGGCACCTGACCTGCGGAAACAATGATCCCCCAGGACGAAGGTCACATCCTGGGGGACATTTGGTCACAGAATGGCCGCGACAGGATTAGATTCGGTGTCAGTACGGCGAAAGGGATCAAGCAGATCCCTTACGGCGTCTGGCCTCGGCTCTTGATCCCGGGGGCCGCGCTCACCGCGGACTCAGCTGAGGCGCTCGATGATCATGGCCATGCCCTGACCGCCGCCGACGCACATGGTTTCGAGGCCGAACTGCTTGTCGTGGAACTGCAGGCTGTTGATCAGCGTGCCCGTGATGCGCGCGCCGGTCATCCCGAACGGGTGACCGATGGCGATGGCCCCGCCGTTGACGTTCAGCTTCTCCAGCGGGATGTCGAGGTCCCGGTAGGAGGGGATCACCTGGGCCGCGAAGGCCTCGTTGATCTCGAACAGGTCGATGTCGCCGACGGTCAGGCCCGCCCGCTTCAGCGCCTGCTTGGAGGCCTCGACCGGGCCCAGGCCCATGATCTCGGGGGAGAGGCCGGTGACGCCGGTGGACACGATGCGGGCCAGCGGGGTCAGGCCCAGCTCGCGCGCCTTGGTGTCGCTCATGACGACCAGCGCCGCGGCGCCGTCGTTCAGCGGGCAGCAGTTGCCGGCCGTGACCAGGCCGTCGGGGCGGAAGACGGGCTTGAGGCCCTGGACGGCCTCCAGGGTGACCCCGGCGCGCGGGCCGTCGTCCTGCGAGACGACCGTGCCGTCGGGGGTGGTGACCGGGGTGATCTCGCGGGCCCAGAAGCCGTTCTTGATGGCTTCCTCGGCCAGGTTCTGCGAGCGCACGCCGAACTCGTCCATGTCGGCACGGGTCACGCCCTTGAGCCGGGCCAGGTTCTCCGCGGTCTGCCCCATCCCGATGTAGGCGTCCGGGGTCCGGCCGTCCTCGCGCGGGTCGTGCCAGGAGGAGCCGGTGGACTCGGCGACCTCCTTGGTGCGCGCCTCGGACTCGGCGAAGAGCGGGTTGTGCGTGCCCGGGATGCCGTCGGAGGAGCCGTTCACGGACCGGGAGACCATCTCGACGCCCGCGGAGATGAAGACGTCGCCCTCGCCCGCCTTGATGGCGTGCAGCGCCATCCGGGAGGTCTGGAGCGAGGAGGCGCAGTAGCGGGTGATCGTGGTGGCGGGCAGGTGGTCCATGCCCATCTGCACCGCGACGATCCGGCCGAGGTTGTGGCCCTGCTCGCCGCCCGGGAGGCCGCAGCCCAGCATCAGGTCGTCGATCTCGCGCGGGTCCAGGCCGGGCACCTTGGCGAGGGCGGCCTGGATCACCGTGGCGGTCAGGTCGTCCGGGCGGACGTCCTTGAGGGATCCCTTGAAAGCGCGCCCGATCGGCGAACGGGCGGTGGAAACGATGACGGCTTCGGGCATCGGGGCTCCAAGGGAGGTGGTGTCGTACCGGGACCGCATGCGAAGTTACCGCCCCGTACCGTCGAGGTCACTGCCCTTGCGATGTGACTCCGGTCGCTCTGGTCACCTTCGCCGCACCGGGCGGCGCGCCGTCCGGCGCGGCTCCCCCGGTCTCCTCCGCGAGGTCCTCGCCCGGCACCCGGCGCCTGCGCCGGTACTTGAGCAGGGCCCACGCGCCGCGGGCCCCGGTCACCTCGGTGCCGGCCTGCCCCGCCGCCGCCGAGGCGGCCTTGGCCAGCGGGAGCATGTCCTCGTTGCGCGAGACGTCGAGGCGGTCCGACTCGGGCCAGACGCCCAGGGCCGCGCACAGGGTCGGCAGTATGGCCATCGCGGCGGTCGCGTACCCCTCCGCCGAGGGGTGGTAGGAGTCCGGTCCGAACATCTCGCGGGGGTTCGTCGCGAACTCCGTCCCCATCAGGTCGCCGATCGAGACGGTACGGGCGCCCAGCGCGAGCACCCCGATCGTCTGGGCGGCCGCGAGCTGGCGCGAGACCCGGCGGGCCAGCCACCGCAGCGGCTGGTACACCGGCTCGATGGTGCCGAGGTCCGGACAGGTGCCGACCACCACCTCGGCGCCCGCGAGCCGCAGCCGGCGTACGGCCGCGGTCAGCAGCCGCACCGACTGGGTGGGCGGCATCCGGCGGGTCACGTCATTGGCGCCGATCATGATCACGCACACGTCGGGGGGCGGGGCGTCACCGTCCAGCAGCAGACCCGTCTGGCGGTCCAGGTCGTCCGACATGGCACCCGAGAGCGCCACGTTGCGCAACTCGACCGGCCGCTCGGCCACCGCCGCCAGCCCCGAGGCCAGCAGGGCGCCCGGAGTCTGTCTGGCCCGCTTCACCCCCAGCCCGGCGGCCGTGGAATCGCCCAGCACGCCGAACCGCAGCGGGCCCGGACTCAGCTCGGGACCACCGAACTCGCTCCCGTACAGCCCGTCCGCGCGCGGTGGATCCGGCAGCCCCGTGCCCACCGTCCGCTTCGCGAACTGCATCTCCGCCACGACCAGCCCCACCGCGGCGGCCCCGACGAGCCCCAGCCCGCCCCCGCCGTACGCCGCCCCCGCCGCGATGCGGCGGGCCGTCCTCGCCCTGGACACCCTTCAAGCCACCTTCTCGGTCCCTTGGCCGGATCCCTGCGTCGTCGCTGCCGACCCCGCCGTCCTGTTGACCTACCTGCCCCGTAGTGCCGGTCGGCCAATCCCTTTCCGCATAGTCTGGCTGTGCCTCCCGGAGAACCCGTGGAGTCCCCTCCTTGGAGAACATGGTGCAATTCCACGACTCGATGATCAGCCTCGTCGGCAACACCCCGCTGGTGAAGCTCAACCGCGTGACCGAAGGCCTTCAGGCCACCGTCCTGGCCAAGGTCGAGTACTTCAACCCCGGCGGATCCGTGAAGGACCGGATCGCCGTGCGGATGATCGAGGCCGCCGAACAGAGCGGAGCACTCAAGCCCGGCGGCACCATCGTGGAGCCCACGAGCGGCAACACGGGTGTAGGACTCGCCATCGTGGCCCAGCAGAAGGGCTACAAGTGCATCTTCGTCTGCCCGGACAAGGTCTCGGCTGACAAGATCAACGTCATGCGCGCGTACGGCGCCGAGGTCGTGGTCTGCCCGACAGCCGTCGACCCCGAGCACCCGGACTCGTACTACAACGTGTCCGACCGCCTCGTGCGCGAGACCCCGGGCGCCTGGAAGCCCGACCAGTACAGCAACCCGAACAACTCGCGCTCGCACTACGAGACCACCGGCCCCGAGCTCTGGGAGCAGACGGCCGGGAAGATCACCCACTTCGTCGCGGGCGTCGGCACGGGCGGCACGATCTCCGGCACCGGCCGGTACCTCAAGGAGGCCTCCGACGGCCGCGTGAAGGTCATCGGCGCGGACCCCGAGGGCTCGGTCTACTCCGGCGGCTCCGGCCGCCCGTACCTCGTCGAGGGCGTCGGCGAGGACTTCTGGCCCACCGCGTACGACCCCACCGTGACCGACGAGATCATCGCGGTGTCCGACAAGGACTCCTTCCAGATGACCCGCCGCCTCGCGAAGGAGGAGGGCCTGCTCGTCGGCGGCTCCTGCGGCATGGCGGTCGTCGCCGCGCTCAAGGCGGCCGAGGGCCTCGGCCCGGACGACGTGGTCGTCGTCCTGCTCCCGGACAGCGGGCGCGGCTACATCAGCAAGATCTTCAACGACGAGTGGATGGCCGGACACGGCTTCCTGGAGGACGCGGGCCCCTCCGCCCGCATCCGGGACGTGCTCGCGGACAAGGCGGGCGGCATCCCCTCCCTGGTCCACATGCACCCCGAGGAGACCGTCGGCGAGGCCATCGAGGTGCTGCGCGAGTACGGCGTGTCGCAGATGCCGATCGTCAAGCCGGGCGCCGGCCACCCCGACGTGATGGCCGCCGAGGTCATCGGCTCCGTGGTCGAGAAGGAGCTGCTCGCGGCGCTGTTCGCGCAGCGCGCCTCCCTCGGCGACCCGCTGGAGAAGCACATGAGCGCGCCGCTGCCGCAGGTCGGCTCGGGCGAGCCGGTCTCCGAGCTGATGGCGGTGCTCGGCGAGGCCGACGCGGCGATCGTGCTGGTCGAGGGCAAGCCGACCGGTGTGGTGAGCCGTCAGGACCTGCTGGCGTTCCTGGCCAAGGGCGCCAAGTAGCGCGCACGGGGCCGCGCACGGGGCCGCGTACGGCGCTGCGTGCGCGGCCGCGTGCGGACGACGCGCAAACGGTACGGGCCCGACACGTGACGGCAGCACCGGCTTAACACGGCTCCGGCACAGTGGTGGTTGTCGGCAGGGAAGCCCGGGAAACCGGGCCCCGGCCGGCAACACGAACGGCGTCGGCGCACCTCCGGAGCGGCTCCCGGACCGCGTTGGACGCCACGGACGCGCGGACGGCCCTGACCCGGCCCGTGTCCTGCGCGGGGACCGCCGTCGTCCCGCCCCCGGGAAACCGGGGTGCGGCGGTCCCCGCGCATGTTCGTGTCCGCGGGCGGCATGCAGGGCCCTGTGCCCGCCGGGCCCGCTGCCGGCGGTCCGTCAGTCCAGCGGATCGGGACGCCGATCACCCCGGCGGAGCAGGCCGAACTTCGCCGCGTGGACGAAATTGACGCCCAGAATGCCGAGCCAGGCGACGACCAGGCCGCTGAGCTGGGCCTGTGCGGCGCCGATCGCGGAGAGCGGGATCGCCAGCACGAGGGTGACGATCGCGAAGCCGAACCGCTCCCCGAAGTTCCCGTCCGCGGACTCCGCCGCGCCCGGGTGCGTTCCCCGGGCCGCGGTCAGCCGCTCCTCCGCGAGGCGCCTGCGGACCTGCGTGTCGACCTTCTCCACGAACGAGTCCACCAGCGCGGCCTCGTACTCCGCCCCCAGCTCCCGCCGGGCGTCGAGCGTGGCGGAGAGTTCCTTCTTCAACTCTTGGGACTCCATCCCGTCAGCCTAGGAGCCGCCGTCCTCGGCGGCAGTGGGGCTAGCCCCCGTATCGCGCCGGACCAGGGTGCGGACCGGGCGGGGGCGGCGGAGACCTGCGGGACGAGACCGGCGGTGCCCGGCTGGAACATTGCTGTCGCGATGCCGCCGAGCACCGATCCGCCGATCACGAACCAGGGGCAGAGGAGCCCGTCCGCGCGCCGAGCGCGTACCCGATGCCGCTCACCCCGTAGCCGAGCGGGATCATGGCCGTGGCCACGGCCACGGCCACGGCCACGGCGACACGCATCATCGTGTCGCGCAGCATCGAGACGACGCGGGCGGTGAAGCAGAGGCCGAAGTTCCCGGTCCAGAGGCGGGGAACGGGGTTCGGGGGCCCGGTGGAATGCCTCGCGGAACGCCCCCGGAGGGTCTCGGATCGCGGGCGCGGGTTGCCGTCCTGCATAACCGCATGCAGAGTGCTCGGTGACTGAATATCCCGTCGGTGGCCGCCTGGCCGCCCGGCGGACGGGACGGAGGGGAACGGGATGAGCGAGAGCCCTGCGGCCCGGCTGCAGAAGCTGTTCGAGGGGCACCGGCTGACGCCGACCCAGCGGCGCATCGCGCACTGCATGGTGCGCGGGGCGGCGGAGGTGCCCTTCCTGTCGAGCGTGGAGCTCGCCGAGCTGGCCGGGGTGAGCCAGCCGTCGGTGACCCGGTTCGCGGTGGCCCTGGGCTTCGACGGCTATCCCGCGCTGCGCCGGCACCTGCGGGAGGTGGCCCCCGCCGAGCGGGCCGGGGGCGGCGACGAGGACGCGTACAACGAGTACCAGCAGGCCGTGCAGGGCGAGATCGAGAACCTGCGGCAGCTCTCGGCGATGCTCGCCGACCCGGCGCCGGTACGGGAAGCCGGGCGGCTGCTGGCCGGGTCGAGCCCGCTGCCCGTACTGGGGCTGCGCGCGGCCTCCTCGCAGGCGCGCGGGTTCGCGTACTTCGCCGCGAAGGTCCACCCCGACGTACGGCTGCTCGACGAGGGCGGCTCGATGCTCGCCGACCGGATCGACGCGGCCGCGGGCGCCGGGGCCTCGGCCCTGCTGTGCTTCGCGCTGCCCCGCCATCCGAAGGAGGTCGCGGAGGCCCTGGAGCACGCGCGGGGGGCCGGGCTGACCGTGGTGACGGTCGCCGACTCGGCCTTCGCGCCGGTGGCCCGCCACTGCGACCTGTTGATTCCGGCGCCTGTCGGCACCGGCCTGGCCTTCGACACGGCGTGCGCGCCGATGCTGCTCGGGCGGGTGCTGCTGGAGGCGATGGCGGACGCGCTGCCGGACGCCCAGGCGAGGCTGGAGGCCTTCGACGCGCGGGCCGCGGCGCGCGGGCTGTTCGTGGAGTAGCCCCCCTTTTCGGTAGATGCCCTAGCGGTAGTTCAGCTCCGCCAGCTCGGTGGCCAGGCGGCGGTTGAGTGCCGGGACGCGGGCGAGGAGCGGGAGCAGGGTGTTGCGTACGGCGCGCAGCGCGGGATTGCGGGTGGTGGCGATCCGGGTCATCCGGTCGGTCACCGCGACCACGCGCAGGGCCACGGGCCGGCGGGTGGCCTCGTAGGCGTCGAGGGCTGCGGTGGTGCCGGTGCCGGTGCCGGTGTCGCGGGCGGTGGCGAGCGTGGTGGCGAGGGCGCGGCCGAGGGCGTGGCCGTCCTGGATGCCGGTGTTCATGCCCTGGCCGCCGGCGGGGCTGTGCACGTGCGCGGCGTCGCCCGCGAGCAGCAGGCGGCCGGCGCGGTAGTGGTCGGCGACCCGGTGGTGGACCCGGAACCGGGAGGACCAGACGACGTCGGCGACGGCGGCCTGGCCGGGGGCACGGGCGTCCAGCAGGGCCTGGACGAAGGGCCGGTCCGGCTCGGCGGGGGCGTCGTCGACGGTGGCGACCACGCGGTAGCGGCCTCCGGGGAGCGGGGCGACCACGGTGAGGCCGGCCGCGCCGAAGGTGAGGGAGACCTCCCGGGGGCCCGGGTTCCAGTCCATCGTCACGTCGGCGAGGACGAAGGACTCGTCGTAGGCGCTGCCCGTGAAACCGATCCCGGCGGCCTGGCGGACCGTGCTGTGCATCCCGTCGGCGCCGACGGCGTAGGCGGCCCGCAGGGTCTCGCCGGTGGCGGTGGTGAGGGTGACACCGGCGGCGTCCTGGGTGACTGCGGTGACCTCGTACGGGCGGTGGACGTCGCCGCCGAGGGTGCGCAGCCGGTCCAGGAGCACGGCCTCGGTCTGGTCCTGGGGAACCATCAGGGCGTACGGGTGGGCGGTGGGCAGTCCGTCGAAGCTGATGGCGGCGAGCGGGCGGGCGCCGTCGCGGATCCGGAACCGGGTGACGGCCGTGCCCCGCCGGACCAGTTCGGCGCAGGTGGCCGGGTCGAGCTCGTCGAGGACCTCCAGGGTCCGGGCGTGGACCACGGCGGCGCGGGAGGTGTGGGCGCCCTCGGCCTCCCGGTCCAGGAGCACGAAGTCGATGCCGGCCTCGGCGAGGGTCAGGGCGAGGGTGAGGCCGGTGGGGCCGGCGCCGACGATGGCGACGTGGGTGGTGGCGGGGAGCGGCATCGTTGTTCTCCTCCGGAATGCCAACGCTTGTTGGCCAACGGCTGTTGACTTCAGGGTGCAGCGGATGCGATGACATGTCAACGGTTGTTGGCCTACGCTTGTTGGCAGGACGTGAGATGGGGTGGTGGGAGTGGTCGGTGTGGCTGGCATGGCGGGCGAGACCCGGGGTGGGCAGACGAAGGCGGCGATCCTGAGGGCGGCGCGGGAACGGTTCGCCGCGCAGGGGTACGAACGGACCACGATCCGCGGCGTCGCGGCGGACGCGGGGATCGACCCGTCGATGGTGATGCGGTACTTCGGCAGCAAGGAGCGGCTCTTCGACGCGGCCCTCGCGGTGGACCTGCGGCTCCCGGACCTGGCGGGGGTCCCGGTGGGGGAGTTGGCCCAGGTGCTCGTACGGCACTTCGTGGAGCGGTGGGAGGGGGATCCGGCGGATGACGCGCTGCTCGTGCTGTTGCGCTCCGCGGTGACCAACGAAGCGGCGGCGGCGCGCATGCGGGAGGTCTTCGCGACCCAGGTCGCGCCGGCGCTGGCGGCGGTGCTCGGGCCCGAGCGGGCTGCCCGCGCAGGCGGCCTGGTCGCCACCCAGCTCCTGGGCCTGGCCCTGACCCGCTACCTGCTCCGTCTCCCGCCGGTGGCGGAGCTCTCGGCGGAGGCGGTGGTCGCGGCGCTGACTCCGTCCCTGGAGGCGACCCTCCTGTCCACGTGACCTGGTGGGGGGTGGGCTGCGGGTGGGCCGGTGCCGGGGGCGGGGTGGGGTGTCGGCCTGGACTGCATGATTTAGGCGCCCCGTGTTTGCCTTGACGGTGGCGGGGTGTTGCTGCGCCACACATCACGCTCTACGTCCAGGCCGACACCCCACCCCGCCCCCGTCCCCGGCCCGGGGGGCCGGATTGACTTCAGCCCCGGTGCCCCGCTTCAGCCCGTCCGGCGTTTGAGGACCGGGGGCTGGGGCGGAGCCCCAGGGGGTCCGGGCGGAGCCCGGGGAACGGGGGAAGGGCGGGTTGGGGACTTCGCCCCGCGCAGCGGGTTCGCGGGGGCGGCAGCCCCGGGTGACGGGGGCGGGGGCGTCAGAGGAGGGCGTCGGGGGTGTTCGCGCCCGCTTCCGCGACGATGGCGGACGGGGACTGGGCCGCGCGGGCCAGGGCGAAGCGGACCTCGCCCGAGGGGCTCACGGTGAAGCCGTGCACGGCCGGCCGCGGCAGGCTGTTGTACCCGTAGTGCGCGGTGAAGGCGTACGCCCCCGTGTCGGGCACGCAGACCAGGTCCCCGGGGGTCAGTAGCGGCAGCTCCCGCGCGGCCGCCAGCAGATCCCCCGCGAAGCAGGCCGGCCCGGCGATGTCCTGGGCGACGACGGGTCCCGTCAGCGGAGCCCCCTTCGCGGAGTACGGCAGGATCCGCACCGGCCAGGCCGCCGGGGCGTAGACCGTACGGGTGGCCAACTGGACCCCCGCGTGCGTGAGCGCGATCGGCCGTCCGCCGGTGGTCTTCGTGTACTCCACCCGCGAGAGCACCAGCCCGTGCTTGGCCGTCAGGGACCGGCCGAACTCCGTGACCAGCCCGTACGCCCCCGAGAAGAGCCCGGGGACGGCCGAGCGCAGCGCGTCCGCGTAGTCCGCGTAGGTGGGGGTGGCCGCGTCCGAGGTGAAGTTCACGGGCAGGCCGCCGCCGATGTCGAGGGTGTCGACCTGCCGCCGTCCGGCCGCCGCGTTGATCTCCTCGGCCAGCGCGTACAGCTCCCGCACGCCCTCGGCGATGAGCGCCAGCGGCACCCCCTGGGACCCCGAGTGGGTGTGCAGCCGGGTGAGCCACGGCCGGTCCAGGTAGGCCCGTACGAGCCACTCGCGCGCGCCCGGATCGCGCAGCGCGATGCCGAACTTCGAGGTGGCCGTGGCGGTGGAGAGGGCGTCGATGCTGCCCGCGCCGGTCTGCGGGTTGATCCGTACGCCGATCGGGGAGGCGGTGGCCGCCGGGGCCTGGGCGACGAGTGCGTCGAGCCGTGCCAGTTCCTGGCGGTTGTCGGCGTTCACCGCGACGCCCAGGGCCAGGGCCTCCCGCAGTTCGGCGGCCGTTTTCGCGGGGGAGTCGAGGACGATGCGCTCCGGCGCGACCCCGGCCGCGCGGGCCAGGGCCAGCTCGCCGGGGCTGGCCACCTCGCAGCCGAGCCCGGCGTCGGCGAGCAGCCGCAGGACCGGGACGAGCGGGGCGGCCTTGACGGCGAAGGCGTGCAGGACGGGGGTGCCGGGGGCGAGGGCCCGGGCGAAGGTGCTGGTCAGGGCGGCGGCGGAGGTGCGGATGCCGGCCGTGTCGAGGAGGCAGAGGAGGGGTGCGTCCTCGTCGATCAGGCCCTGGTCCACGGCTGCCCGTACGGCCAGGTCCCGTCGGCCCGCGGCGTCCGCGGCGGCGTAGCGGTGTGCGTCGACTGCCATGTCCGCCATCCCATCATCCGGCGCGTCCGCCCGCAGCTGTTGACTGAATCTATTCAGGGCGCAAGGATGTGAATAGATAGACCAACAACGGAGGAGGCACCGCCATGTCAGGACCCCGCCCCGTACGGGCCGCACGAGGTACCGAGCTGAGCACCCTGGGATGGCAGCAGGAGGCCGCGCTGCGGATGCTCCAGAACAACCTCGACCCCGAGGTCGCCGAGCACCCCGACAAGCTCGTCGTCTACGGCGGCACCGGCAAGGCCGCCCGCGACTGGCGCTCGTACGACGCGATGGTCCGCACCCTCCAGACCCTCAAGCAGGACGAGACGATGCTCGTCCAGTCCGGCCGCCCGGTCGGTGTCATGCAGACGCACGAGTGGGCGCCGCGCGTGCTCCTCGCGAACTCCAACCTGGTCGGCGACTGGGCCAACTGGGAGGAGTTCCGCCGCCTGGAGAACCTGGGCCTGACCATGTACGGCCAGATGACGGCCGGTTCGTGGATCTACATCGGCACCCAGGGCATCCTCCAGGGAACGTACGAGACCTTCGCGGCCGTCGCCGCCAAGAAGTTCAACGGGACCCTCGCCGGGACGATCACCCTCACCGCCGGCCTCGGCGGCATGGGCGGCGCCCAGCCGCTGGCCGTGACCATGAACGACGGCGTCGCCATCTGCATCGACGTCGACCCGCGCGCCATCGACCGCCGCATCGAGCACCGCTACCTGGACGTCAAGGCGAACGACCTGCGGCACGCGCTGCAGCTCGCCGTCGAGGCCCGCGACGCCCGCAAGCCGCTCTCCATCGGCCTGCTCGGCAACGCCGCCGACCTCCTCCCGCAGATGCTCGCCGAGGGCGCGCCGATCGACATCGTGACGGACCAGACCTCCGCCCACGACCCGCTCGCCTACCTGCCGGTCGGCGTCGACTTCGACGACATGGCCGACTACGCCGCCAAGGACCCGGCGGGCTTCACCACCCGCGCCCGCGAGTCCATGGCCACGCACGTCGAGGCCATGGTCGGCTTCATGGACGCGGGCGCCGAGGTCTTCGACTACGGCAACTCCATCCGCGGCGAGGCCCAGCTGGCCGGCTACGACCGCGCCTTCGCCTTCCCCGGCTTCGTCCCCGCCTACATCCGGCCGCTGTTCTGCGAGGGCAAGGGCCCCTTCCGCTGGGCGGCGCTGTCCGGCGAGGCCTCGGACATCCACAAGACCGACAAGGCGATGCTGGAGCTCTTCCCCGAGAACGAGTCCCTGCACCGCTGGATCAAGATGGCGGGCGAGCGCGTCCACTTCCAGGGTCTGCCCGCCCGTATCTGCTGGCTCGGCTACGGCGAGCGCGACAAGGCCGGCGAGCGCTTCAACGAGATGGTCGCCGACGGCACCCTGGCCGCCCCGCTGGTCATCGGCCGCGACCACCTGGACTGCGGCTCGGTGGCCTCCCCGTACCGCGAGACCGAGGCCATGCTCGACGGCTCCGACGCGATCGCCGACTGGCCGCTGCTCAACGCCATGGTCAACGTGGCCTCCGGCGCCTCCTGGGTGTCCATCCACCACGGCGGCGGCGTGGGCATGGGCCGCTCCATCCACGCGGGCCAGGTCACGGTCGCCGACGGCACGAAGCTCGCGGGGGAGAAGATCCGCCGCGTCCTGACCAACGACCCGGGCATGGGCGTCATCCGCCACGTCGACGCCGGCTACGACATCGCCGAGACGGTCGCCGACGAGCGCGGCGTCCGCATCCCGATGCGCGAGGGCGACGACGCGTGAGCGAGGACGCCGCCGCCGGAGCCTCGTTCCACGAGATGTGGGCCGAGCTCCGGCCCATCGGCCGGGACGCGGGCAGCGGCGGCTACCGCCGCTACGCGTGGACCGGCGCCGACGCCGACTGCCGGACCTGGTTCCAGGCGCAGGCCGAGGCGCGCGGGCTCGCGTACGAGACCGACCGCAACGGCAACCAGTGGGCCTGGCTCGGCGACCCCCTGGCCGGTGACGCCGTCGTCACCGGCTCCCACCTGGACTCCGTCCCCGACGGCGGGGCCTTCGACGGCCCCCTCGGGGTGGTGTCCTCCTTCGCGGCCCTGGACGAACTCCGCAGGAGGGGAGCGGAGTTCTCCAGGCCCCTGGCCATCACCAACTTCGGCGACGAGGAAGGGGCCCGCTTCGGTCTCGCCTGCGTCGGCTCCCGCCTTGCCGCCGGGCAGCTGACCAAGGAGAAGGCGTACGAGCTCCGCGACGCGGACGGCGTCAGCCTGCCCCGCGCCATGGAGGCAGCCGGCTACGACCCCGAGACCATCGGGGCCGACCCCGAACGCCTCGCCCGCATCGGCGCCTTCGTCGAACTCCACGTGGAACAGGGCCGGGCCCTGGACCTGTCCGGGGACCGCGTCGGCATCGCCTCCGCGATCTGGCCGCACGGCCGCTGGCGCTTCGACTTCCGGGGCGAGGCCAACCACGCCGGCACCACCCGGCTGGCCGACCGCCGCGACCCGATGCTCACGTACGCGCAGACCGTGCTCGCGGCCCGCGCCGAGGCGGCCCTCGCCGGAGCCGTGGCCACCTTCGGGAAGATCGCCGTCGAGCCCAACGGGGTCAACGCCATCCCGTCCCTCGTACGCGGCTGGCTCGACTCCCGCGCCGCAGACCAGGCCACCCTCGACACGGTCGTGACCGCGATCGAGAAGGCGGCCCGCGAGCGCGCGGACCAGGAAGGGATCGACCTGGCGGTGGTCCGGGAGTCCTTCACCCCGGTCGTCGAGTTCGAGCACGCCCTGCGCGAGGAGATGAACCGGATCCTCGGCGGCTCCGTGCCCGTGCTCGGCACCGGCGCGGGACACGACGCCGGAATCCTCTCGGCGGCCGTCCCGACCGCCATGCTGTTCGTACGCAACCCCACCGGGGTCTCCCACTCCCCGCGGGAGTTCGCCGCCGAGGACGACTGCGTGGCAGGCGTCCTCGCCCTCGCCGACGTACTGGAAGGCCTCGCATGCAGGTGAAGGGGCACGTGCTGAAGACGTACTGGCTGGAGCACGCCTGGCTCGGCACCCATGTCGAGCCGGGCGTCGCCCTTGACGTGACCGACGACGGGCGGATCTCCGCCCTGCGGACCGGGGCCGAGACCCCGCCCCCGGGAGCGGAGGTCCTGCGCGGCCTGACGGTCCCGGGCCTGGCCAATGCGCACAGCCACGCCTTCCACCGGGCGCTGCGCGGGACGGTCCAGGTCGGCTCCGGGACCTTCTGGACCTGGCGCGACTTCATGTACAAGGTCGCCCAGAACCTCACCCCCGACAGCTACTTCGCGCTCGCCCGCGCCGTCTACGCCGAGATGGCGCTGGCCGGCATCACGAACGTCGGCGAGTTCCACTACGTCCACCACGCCCCGGGCGGAGTCCCCTACGCCGACCCCAACGCCATGGGCGAGGCCCTGCTCGCCGCCGCCGCCGAGGCCGGCATCCGCATCACGCTCCTCGACACGGCGTACCTGTCCTCCGGTTTCGGCCGGGCTCCCGAGCCCCACCAGCTGCGCTTCTCCGACTCCACCGCGGACGCCTGGGCGGAGCGGGTCTCCGCCCTCAAGCCCCGCGAACACGCCCTGATCGGCGCCGCGATCCACTCGGTGCGCGCCGTTCCGGCGGGGCAACTGGCCACCGTGGCCGCCTGGGCCGAGGAGCACCGGGCCCCGCTCCACGTCCACCTCTCGGAGCAGACCGCCGAGAACGACGCCTGCCAGGCCGCCCACGGGCGCACACCGACCGAGCTGCTCGCCGACCACGGGGTGCTCGGCCCGCGCACCACCGGTGTGCACAACACGCACCTCACCGACGGGGACATCGCCCTCCTCGGCTCCACCACCACCGGCACCTGCATGTGCCCCACCACCGAACGCGACCTCGCCGACGGAATCGGCCCGGCGGTACGCCTCCAGCGCGCGGGCAGTCCGCTCTCGCTGGGCAGCGACAGCCATGCGGTGATCGACCTGCTCGAAGAGGCGCGGGCGATGGAGCTGAACGAGCGCCTGAGCAGCCGGACCCGGGGCCACTGGACGGCGAACGCCCTGCTCACGGCGGCCACGGCCGACGGCCACGCGGCGCTGGGGCGGCCCGACGCGGGGCGCCTGGAGGCGGGCGCGCTCGCGGACTTCACCACCGTCGCGCTGGACTCGGTCCGCACGGCGGGACCGCTGCCCCGCCTCGGCGCGGAGACGGCGGTGTTCGCCGCGACGGCGGCGGACGTCCGGCACACCGTGGTAGGGGGCCGCCACATCGTCCGCGACGGCGCCCACACCCTGGTCGCGGACGTCCCGTCAACCCTGGCCACCACCATCGCAGCCCTCCGCGGCTGACCACGCCGCCTGCGGCGGGCCCTCCCCCACCCCGAGGACGACCCATGACCACCACCAGCGCCATCACCAACATCGGCAGCCTCGTCACCAACGACCCCGCCCTCGGCGACGGCACCCCCCTGGGCCTCATCCACAACGCCGCGGTCGTCATCGAGGACGACAAGATCGCCTGGGTCGGCCCCGCCGGCAAGGCCCCCGCGGCGGACGAGACGTACGACGCCGAGGGCCGGGCGGCCATCCCCGGCTTCGTCGACTCCCACTCCCACCTCGTCTTCGCGGGCGACCGCACTGCCGAGTTCAACGCCCGCATGTCCGGCCACAGCTACTCCGCCGGAGGCATCCGCACCACCGTCGCCGCCACCCGCGCCGCCTCCGACGCCGAGCTCGAGGCGAACCTGCTGCGCCACCTCCACGAGGCCCGCCGCCAGGGCACGACCACCTTCGAGACCAAGTCCGGCTACGGCCTCACGGTCCAGGACGAGGCACGAGCACTCCGCATCGCCTCCGCGCACACCGAGGAGGTCACCTACCTCGGCGCGCACATCGTCTCCCCGGACTACGCCGACGACCCGGCGGGCTACGTGGACCTCGTCACCGGCGAGATGCTGACCGCCTGCGCCCCGTACGCCCGCTGGGTGGACGTGTTCTGCGAGAAGGGCGCCTTCGACGGCGAGCAGGCCCGTGCGATCCTCACCGCCGGCGCCGCCGCCGGGCTGATCCCGCGCGTCCACGCCAACCAGCTCTCCCACGGCCCCGGCGTACAGCTCGCCGTCGAGCTGGAGGCCGCCTCCGCCGACCACTGCACCCACCTCACGGACGCCGACGTGGACGCCCTCGCCCAGGCGGCGGGGACGACCGTCGCCACGCTGCTGCCCGGCGCCGAGTTCTCCACCCGTGCGCAGTGGCCCGATGCGCGCCGGCTCCTCGACGCGGGGGTCACCGTGGCGCTGTCGACCGACTGCAACCCGGGCTCCTCCTACACGAGTTCGATGCCGTTCTGCATCGCCCTCGCCGTCCGCGACATGGGGATGACCCCGGACGAGGCCCTGTGGTCCGCCACCGCCGGCGGCGCCCGCGCCCTGCGCCGCGCCGACATCGGCACCCTCACCCCCGGCGCCCGCGCGGACCTGGCCCTCCTCGACGCCCCGAGCCACGTGCACCTCGCCTACCGGCCGGGCGTCCCGCTGGTCTCGGCCGTCTGGCAGAAGGGCCGCAAGACGGCCTGAAACAGCCGTAATCCGGACGCCGCAGTCCGCCGCCGGGGGCGGACTGCGACCTATGGACGGGCTGTTGATACGGCGCTGTCCCGTGTCTTCCCTCCGTGAGGCCCCGGGCGTACCTTGAGCCACCAATCTGATGTGCCGTCAGTAACTTGTGGCCCAAGGTTCGAGGGGAAGACGAAGGTGTCCGACCGGAAACGCTCCACCGCGCTCGCGCTGGCCTCCGCGCTGGCGGGGACGGCGGTACTGCTGGCCGCCCCTGCAGCCCATGCGGCCGTTGTCGACGTCAAGTACGACTGCAAGACCCCCATCGGGGACAAATCGGCGGTGTCGCCGATCGAGATCAAGGCCGTCAAGGAGGGCAGCGGGTACAAGCTGACGATGTCCTTCCAGAAGGGCGTCTCCTCCAGCCCCATCGAGCTCGGCAAGGGCGCGATGACGCCCAGCGCCGTGATCGTGGCCGGCGGCGCGGAGAAGGTGTCGGTACCGGTCTCCGGTCCGCCCAACCCCGAGGCCATCCCGGCCAATACGCCCATCAAGATCAGCGACCTGTCGGGCACGTACACGCCCAAGAAGTCCGGCAAGGTCACCTTTACCGCCGGCGTGCTCACGATCAAGGCGATGGGTACGACCACCACCTGCACCCCGGGCAACAGCCCGGGTCCGTCACTGGAACTCGACGTGACGGCCCCCGGCGGCGGCAGTGCCACCGGATCGACGGGATCGACCGGATCCACCGGCTCGACCGGCTCCACCGGGGGCAGCCTCCCGCAGACCGGTCCCGAGGACTCCGCCATCGCCCTCGGAACCCTCGGCGCCACCGTGATCCTCTCCGGCGCCGCCGGCGTGCTCTGGCTGACCCGGCGCGGCCAGCGGGCCCGGTCCTGAACGGAGCGCACCCGGTCATGCCCGCGCTCCACTCGCCCCGCAGGTACGGCGGGCTCCTCCGCGCCACCGTCGCCGCCGTCGCCGCCGCCGTGCTCTCCTGCGCGGTGGCGG